>NZ_JBEYTW010000033.1:0-85973 GCF_040643275.1 Spirillospora sp. NPDC047418 | reverse complement strand
GTTGTGCGGCGGCGTGTTGTTGTTATGAGCTGCCGGATAACAACAACACGCCGCAGATCAACGAGAGTGGGCTAGGTGGGTGGGGTGCCGTGCCAGGAGGTCCACAAGGCCGCGTAGGGGCCCTCCTGGGCGAGGAGTTCTTCGTGGGTGCCCAGTTCGGTGATGCGGCCGTCCTCCACCACCGCCACGCGGTCGGCGTCGTGGGCGGTGTGGAGGCGGTGCGCGATCGCCACGACGGTCCGGCCGTCCAGGACGGCGGCGAGCGAGCGTTCGAGGCGGCGCGCCGCGCGCGGGTCGAGCAGCGACGTCGCCTCGTCCAGGACGAGCGTGTGCGGGTCGGCGAGGACGAGCCGGGCCAGCGCGAGCTGCTGCGCCTGCGCGGGCGTCAGCGTCGCGCCGCCGGAGCCGACGACCGTGTCGAGGCCGGGCCCGTCCCAGTCGACGGCCGCGAGCACCCGGCGGACGTCGTCGTCGGACGCGCCGTCCCGCGCCATCACGATGTTCTCCCGGAGCGTGCCGCGGAACACGTGGTGCTCCTGCGTGACGAGGGCGACCTCGCGGCGCAGCCCGTCCAGCGGCAGCGCCACCAGCGGGACGCCGCCGACGGTGACGGCGCCGGAGCGCGGGCCGTCCACCCCGGCGAGCAGGCGGCCGAGCGTGGACTTGCCCGCGCCGCTCGGCCCGACCATCGCCAGCCGCTCGCCGGGCCGCAGGTCGAGGTCCACGCCGTGCAGGACGTCCTTGCCGGGGCGGTAGGAGTAGCGGACGCCGAGCGCCGTGAGCCGTTCACCGGACGGCCGGGCGCCGCTCGGTGAGCGGTCGGGCGGGACGTCGCCGACGCCGAGGATGCGGGCCAGCGACGCACCGCCGAGCTGCAGCTCGTCCAGCCAGGAGAGCATGGTGTCGACCGGCTCGATGAGCAGCTGCGCGTACAGGGTCGCGGCGGTCACCTGCGCGAGCGTCGCCATGTCGTGGATGTAGAGGAGGCCGCCGACGAGCAGCGTCGACACCACGGGCAGGACGAAGCTCAGCTCGGCCACGGGGAACAGGACCATCCGCAGCCGCAGCGTGTAGCGCTCGGCCCGGTAGGACGTCGCGATGTCGGCGTCGCCGCGGTCGTGGCGGCGTCCGGCGAGGCCGAGCGCCTCGACGGTCCGCGAGCCCTGGACGGTCTCGGTGAGCCCCTCAGCGATCCGCGACCACGCCTCGTTCTCCCGCAGGTAGCCGCCGCGCGCGCGGGGCAGGTACCAGCGCATCACCGCCACCAGCAGCGGGACGGCGACGAGCGCGGGCAGCGCGACGAGCGGGCCGTTCAGCAGCAGCGCACCGAACGTGAACCCGCCGACGACGATCGCGACGAGCGTCTCCGGCATCGCGTACCGCACGGACGTGCTCAGCGTGTCGACGTCGCGGGACGCGCGGGTGACGAGGTCGCCGGTCCCGGCCCGCTCGACCGTGGACAGCGGCAGCGCCAGCACCCGGTCGACGAACTCCTCGCGCAGCTCGGCCAGCACCCGCTCGCCGAGCCTCGCGGACGCGAGGTAGGCGTACCGGATCAGCACGCCCTGCGCGATCACGAAACCGGCGATGGCGAGGCCGACGGTGTCGATGGCGGCGTGCCCGTCGCGGACGTCCTCGACGAGGGCGCCGAGCAGCCGGGGCGTCACCAGGCCCGTCACGGCGGCCGCCGCGTGCAGGGCCAGCACCCCGGCCAGGGCTCGGGGATGCCGCAGGACGAGCCGCCGCGCATACGCCCGCACCTGCGCGGGCGCCGCGACCGGCAGGATCTCGGAGCTCACGACCTCACCGTTCCTTCGGTGCGGGAATCCTCGCCGCGGGTGACCGTGGCCGCATAGCGCGGCTCGGTCTCCAGGAGGTCGCGGTGGGTTCCTTCGGCGACGACCGATCCGTCCTTGATGAACACGACGTGGTCGGCGCGGTCGAGCATCAGCGGGCTGGTCGTGCACACCACGGTGGTGCGGCCCGCGCGCGCTTGGCCGAGCCTGCCGGCGATGCGCGACTCGGTGTGCGCGTCCACCGCGCTGGTCGGGTCCACCAGGATGAGGACGTCCGGGTCGGCGGCCAGCGCCCGTGCGAGGCGGAGCCGCTGCTGCTGCCCGCCGGAGAATTCGCGGCCGGCCTCGGCGACGTGGGCGTCGAGCCCCACCGAGTCGACGATGTCCTCGGCGCAGGCGGCATGGACCGCCGCCGGCAGCGCGGCCTCGTCGCCGTCCGGTGCCAGGGACTCGCGCAGCGGCCCGGAGAAGAGGCGGTCCTCGTTGACGGCGACGAGGATCCGTTTCCGGACGTCCGCGACCGCGCGCAGCGGGATGCCGCCGAAGTCGACGTCGCCGTCCGCGTATCGGCCGAGCCGGTCGGCGGCGGCCTGCGCGTCGCGCGGGTCGGCCGCCGCGATCGCGGTCACCCGCCCCGGCCGCACGACCAGCCCGGACGCGATGTCCACCAGCTCGGCGTCCGCCGCGGGGCGGGCCGTGCCGGCGTCGGGCAGCTCGGGGTCGATCTCCAGCAGCGCGGTCACCCGGCCCGCCGCCACCAGGCCCTTGGTGATCTTTCCGGCGGCCTCGCCGAGCGTCTTCAGCGGGACGATCAGGAACACCGCGTAGCCGTAGAACGTGACCAGCTCCCCCACGCCGATCGTCCCGCGGGCCGCGAACCGGGCGCCGACCCAGGTCACCAGCGCGATCAGCAGGCCGGGCAGCAGGACCTCGGCGCCGTTCATCCGGGTCTCGGCCCGCGCGGTCGCCACCCCGGCGGTCCGCACCCGCTGCGACTCGGCGCGGTAGCGGCCGGAGAACAGCGCCTCGCCGCCGATGCCGCGCAGCACCCGCAGGCCCCCGACCAGGTCGGTGGCGTGCGTGCTCAGCTCGCCGACCAGCTCGCGGTGCGCCAGCTCCCGGTCCCGGTAGGGGCGCAGCAGCGGCGCCGCGATCGCGAGGATCAGCGGGACGCCGACCAGCACGATCAGGCCGAGCGGCGGCGAGGTGGCCAGCAGGATCCCGGCCACGGCGACGATCGCGACGACGGCGCCCGACCCGCGCGAGACGATGTCGAGGACGTCCCCGATGTGCGACACGTCGGACAGGCCGATGCTCACCACCTCGCCCGCGCTGAGCCGCTTCGGCAGCGTCCCGCCGAGCCGGGTCGCCTGCCGGGTGACGAGCTGGACCGTCCGGTAGGCCGCCGCGAGCCAGTTGAACACGGCGAACCGGTGCCGGACGGCGCCGGTCGCGGCCTGCACGGCGCCGAGGCCGAGCAGCACGCCGGACCACGCCAGCAGGGCGCCCTCGTCCCGCGCGGCGACGCCGTCGCCGATGGCGCGGCCGATCGCGGCGGGCATCAGGGCCTGGCTGAGCATCCAGACCACGCCGAAGAACGCACCCGCGGTGACGCTGCGCCACTGGGCGCGCACCAGCCAGAGCAGGTAGCGCGCGGGGGTTCGGTGGTCTGGCCTGCCAGGATCTTTCTCCGGCAACGGCTTCACCCGACGCAGGTTATGCAGCGGAACGTCCGAAGTTCGACTGGTTTTTCACCTGGGCGGATCCGTTCCGGACAGCCCGGAAATGCCTATCAGGACGCGCGCAGGGGGTGCACTGCGAGGTAAGGACACGCTAAGGTCAGGGACGTACGGAGCGACGCTTCCCCCGCTCCTTGAGCCGGGACCCTGGCGGCTAGGCCAATGCCGCTGCCCCGGCGCGGTCCGTCGCGCCCGCCCGCAGCCGCGGGAATAGGCGGTGTGCCACCGGCCGTTGCCAGTGCCGTCAGCCCGACTTCCCGGAAGCCCTGTGAGCACGCTCAGTCATCAGACGCCCAGCCAGCAGACCCACCCCTTCACGCCGGGGGCCGAGGACGGGATCGACCTGCTCCTCATCGACGCCGACCCCTCCGACGTCCGCATGGTCGAGAAGCTGCTCGCCGAGAGCGGCATGGACGTCGAGATCGCCGTGGCGTCCGACCTGGCCGCCGCCCGGCGGTCGCTGACCCGGCGCACCCAGTGCATCATCGTCGACCTGTCCACCCCCGGCATCGACCGGCTGGACGGGCTGCGGCAGGTGCTGGCCCTGTCCGGGCCGGCCGCCGTCGTCGTGCTGACCGGGCTGGACGACGCCCACCTCGGCGTCCAGGCCGTCGCCGCCGGCGCCGAGGACTACCTGGTCAAGCAGGAGGTCGACGCACCGCTGCTGGCCCGCGCCGTGCGCTACGCCATCGAGCGCAAGCGGTCGGAGGAGACCGAGCGGCGGCTCGTCGAGGCGCGCATCCTCGGCCGGGAGAACGCCCGGCTGGAGCGCGGGCTGCTGCCCGTCCCGCTGATCGACGACCCGTCGCTGCGGCACCACACCCGCTACCGTCCCGGCCGGCGGCGCGCGCTGCTCGGCGGCGACTTCTACGACACCGTGCAGACCGAGGGCGGCGCCGTCCACCTGATGATCGGGGACGTGTGCGGGCACGGCCCGGACGAGGCGGCGCTCGGCGTCCAGCTGCGGATGGCGTGGCGGACGCTCGTGCTCGCCGGGCACACCGGCGAGCAGCTGCTCGGCACCCTGGACACCGTGCTCGGGCACGAGCGGCGCAGCGAGGAGATCTTCACCACGCTGTGCATGATCACGATCGCGCCGTCCCGGCGGACCGCCCGGATGCACCTGGCCGGTCATCCCGCGCCGCTGCTGTTCCGCGGCGTCCCCGGCGGGGACGGCGAGGTCGCCGCGCTGCCCGAGTACGCGCACGGGCCCGCGCTCGGCCTGCTGCCCGGCGCCGAGTGGCCGACGACCGAGATCGACCTCGGCGAGTCCTGGAGCCTGATGCTCTACACCGACGGCCTGATCGAGGGGAAGGTCGGCCGGGGCTCGGACCGGCTCGGCACCGACGGCCTCGTCGGCCTGGCCCGCGCGGCGCGCGGCCGGGGCGCCACCGGGCGCGCCCTCATCGACGACCTGGTGACCCAGGTGGAGCGGCTCAACGGGGACGCGCTGGCCGACGACCTCGCCGTCCTGCTGCTGTCCCGGCGGCCGGGGCACGATCTGGACAGTGCGCTAACCACAGCGCCCTGACCTGCGTCAATGTCTTGTGGATCACGTGATCGGCGGGTTCCCGAAGCGGCTGTGAACTCACTCACCAGGGAGAACGTCACGGAACGGCCACAACGGCCGCGCGGCGTGCGTTCATAGCCTGCGGCTATCGCCATGAGTGCGCTGATGACTTGGAACTATTCATAGATCCGGACATAACGTGCAGGTCGTGGCTATAGCGATACCTGCGATCTACCGATCGACCGTCGGCAAGAAGGCCGTCATGGCGGTGACCGGCGCCGTCCTCGTGCTGTTCCTGATCACGCACATGCTCGGGAACCTGAAGATCTTCCTCGGCGCGGAGGACTTCAACCACTACGCGCACTGGCTGCGCACGATCGGTGAGCCCGCGGTACCGCACCGGACCGTCCTGACGCTGCTCGAGGTCGTGCTCGGCGTCGCGGTGATCCTGCACATGTGGTCGGCGGTGTCGCTCGCCCGCCGCGCCGCCGCGGCGCGCCCGGTCAAGTACCAGTCGAGGAAGAAGTCGCACGCGCAGGGCTACGCCGCCCGCACGATGCGGTACGGCGGCGTCATCATCGCCGTCTACATCGTCTGGCACCTGCTGGACCTCACGTTCTTCGTCGTGAACCCCAAGGGCGGCGACGCCACCCCCTACGAGCGGCTCGTCGCCGACTTCGACCCCTCGCGCTGGTACATCACCGTCTGGTACGTCGTCGCCGTCCTGCTCGTCGGCCTCCACCTCAACCACGGCATCTGGAGCGCGTTCCAGACGCTCGGGCTGCGCAGCCCGCGCAGCCACAACGCCCTGCGGGCCCTCGCCGCGACCACCGCCGCGCTGATCACGCTCGGCTTCGTCGCGATCCCCGTCTCCATCACGTTCGGATGGGTGAGCTGACCATGACCGACAGCTTCTACAAGCCCGGCGAGCCGATCGCCGACACCAAGGCGCCCAAGGGCCCCATCGAGGACCGCTGGACGACGCGCAAGTTCGAGGCCAAGCAGGTCAACCCGGCCAACAAGCGCAAGAAGAAGATCATCATCATCGGCACCGGGCTGGCCGGCGGCTCGGCCGGCGCGACCCTCGGCGAGGCCGGGTACCACGTCGTCCAGTTCTGCTTCCAGGACTCCCCGCGCCGCGCCCACTCGATCGCCGCGCAGGGCGGCATCAACGCCGCGAAGAACTACCGCAACGACGGCGACAGCGTGTACCGGCTGTTCTACGAGACCGTGAAGGGCGGCGACTTCCGCTCCCGCGAGTCGAACGTGCACCGGCTCGCCGACATCTCCCGGAACATCATCGACCAGTGCGTCGCGCAGGGCGTCCCGTTCGCCCGCGAGTACGGCGGCCTGCTCGACAACCGCTCGTTCGGCGGGACGCAGGTCTCCCGCACCTTCTACGCCCGCGGCCAGACGGGCCAGCAGCTGCTGCTCGGCGCCTACCAGGCGCTGATGCGGCAGGTCGAGGCCGGCAACGTCGAACTGCACGCGCGGCACGAGATGCTCGACCTGATCATGGAGGACGGGCGGGCGCGCGGCGTCGTCGTCCGGGACCTGATCAGCGGCGAGATCAAGCACTACACGGCGGACGCGGTCGTGCTGGCGTCCGGCGGCTACGGCAACGTGTACTTCCTGTCCACGAACGCGATGGGCTCGAACGTCACCGCGTCCTGGCGCGCGCACCGGCACGGCGCCCTGTTCGCCAACCCCTGCTACACGCAGATCCACCCGACGTGCATCCCGGTCAGCGGCGACCACCAGTCGAAGCTGACGCTCATGTCGGAGTCGCTGCGCAACGACGGCCGGGTGTGGGTGCCGAAGAAGGGCGGCGACGGCCGCAAGCCGTCCGACATCCCCGAGGACGAGCGCGACTACTACCTGGAGCGCATCTACCCGTCCTTCGGCAACCTCGTCCCCCGCGACATCGCGTCCCGCGCGGCGAAGAACGTCTGCGACGAGGGACGCGGCGTCGGCCCCGGCGGCCTCGGCGTCTACCTCGACTTCGCCGACGCCATCGGGCGGCTCGGCCGCGACAAGGTCGAGGCCAAGTACGGCAACCTCTTCCAGATGTACGAGCGCATCACCGGCGAGAACCCGTACGAGACGCCGATGCGCATCTACCCCGCCGTCCACTACACGATGGGCGGCCTGTGGGTGGACTACGACCTGGAGTCCTCGATCCCCGGCCTGTTCGTGATCGGCGAGGCGAACTTCTCCGACCACGGCGCGAACCGGCTCGGCGCGTCCGCGCTGATGCAGGGCCTGGCGGACGGCTACTTCGTCCTGCCGAACACCATCGGCGACTACATCGCCCGCAACAACTTCGCCCCGGTCGCCGAGACCGCGATCGGCGAGGCCGAGGAGCGGGTGAAGACGCGCATCGACAAGCTGCTGTCGATCGACGGGGACCGCTCCGTCGACTCCTTCCACCGCGAGCTCGGCCACATCATGTGGGAGTACTGCGGCATGGAGCGCACCGAGCAGGGGCTCCGCAAGGCGCTGGAGCTCATCCCGGCGCTGCGCGCGGAGTTCTGGACGCGGGTCAAGGTGACCGGCAAGGGCGAGGAGCTGAACCAGCAGCTGGAGAAGGCCGGCCGCGTCGCCGACTTCTTCGAGCTCGCCGAGCTGATGGTCATCGACGCCCTGCACCGCACCGAGTCCTGCGGCGGCCACTTCCGCGCCGAGAGCCAGGACGAGGAGGGCGAGGCCAAGCGCGACGACGACAACTTCGGCTACGTCGCCGCATGGGGATGGGCCGGGGAGGGCGAGCAGCCCGTCCTCCACAAGGAGGCCCTGGACTTCGAATACGTCAAGCCGTCGCAGCGGTCGTACAAGTAGCAGAGGTCGAACAGTAATCATGAAGCTCACACTGCGCGTCTGGCGCCAGAGCGGCCCCGAGGACAAGGGGAAGATGGTCGAGTACCAGCTCGACGACATCTCCCCCGACGCCTCGTTCCTGGAGATGCTGGACGTCCTCAACGAGAAGCTCATCGCCGGGGACGAGGAGCCGGTCGCGTTCGACCACGACTGCCGCGAGGGCATCTGCGGCATGTGCTCCCTCGTCATCAACGGCACCCCGCACGGCCCGGAGCGCGCCACCACCACGTGCCAGCTCCACATGCGCAAGTTCGAGGACGGCGAGGTCATCGACATCGAGCCGTGGCGCGCCAAGGCGTTCCCGGTGGTGAAGGACCTGGTCGTCGACCGGTCCGCGTTCGACCGGATCATCCAGGCCGGCGGCTACATCACCGCGCCGACCGGCACCGCGCCGGACGCGCACGCCGTCCAGGTGCCGAAGCCGGACGCCGACCGCGCGTTCGAGGCCGCCGAGTGCATCGGCTGCGGCGCCTGCGTCGCGGCCTGCCCGAACGGCTCGGCCGCCCTGTTCCTCGGCGCCAAGATCAGCCACCTCGGGCTGATGCCGCAGGGCCAGCCGGAGCGCTACGACCGGGTCGTGTCCATGCTGGAGACGCACGACGCCGAGGGCTTCGGCGGCTGCACCAACACCGGCGAGTGCACCGCCGCGTGCCCGAAGGAGATCCCGCTGGACTTCATCGGCCGCCTGAACAGCGACTACCTCAAGGCGACCGCCGGCGGCAAGAAGCACTGACCGCCGCCCCCGATCTCGGCCCCGCCCGGAGTACCGGGCGGGGCCGTTCTAATGTGAGCGCACGTGGCGCTCTAGGCGTCGACCAGGTGCTCCACGCCCGGGGGGAGGGTGCCGGCCTCGGCGGCCTCCGCGAGGAACGCCTGCAGGGTGTCCTGGAAGGCGCGTGCGGCGTGGGTGAGCTCGACGTCCTTGCGGTGGGCGAGCGCGATGGTGCGCAGGAGGCCCGGTCCGTGCCGGCCGCGGCGCGCCTCCTCGTCGGCCAGGACGAGCGGGGTCCCGCGCAGGCCGGGGCGTCCGGCGAGGACCATGCTCGGGACGACCGCGATCCCGAGACCGACCTCGACGAAGCGGAGCACGGCGTCCATCTCGCCGCCCTCCACCGCGAACCTGGGCTCGAACCCGGCCGTCCGGCACGCGCTGATGGTCGCTTCGCGCAGGTCGTAGCCGGGACGGAACATCACCAGGGGGCGGTCCTGCAGTTCCTCGATGCGCAGGTACGAGCGGCGCGTCGGCGACCGCTGCTCCACCGGGGACGCCACCACCAGGTATTCGCGCAGTATCGGGGTGGTGTCCAGGGGCGGGTCGCCCTGGAGCGGGAGGATGACCAGGGCCAGGTCCAGGGAGCCGCGCGTCAGCTCGCGGACGAGGTCCCGCGAGCCCCCCTCCTCGACGATGAGCTGGATGCCCGGGTAGGTGTCGTGGAAGCGGCGCAGGACGTCCGCGAGCAGGCCCGCGCACAGGGACGGCGTGGCGCCGAGCCGCACCCGGCCGCGTTTCAGGCCGGCGAGCTCCTGCACTTCGAGGCGGGCGGTGTCGACGTCGGCCAGGATGCGCTTGGCCAGGGGCAGCAGCGCCTCACCGGCCGGCGTCAGCGTGATGTTGCCGCGCGCGCGCCGGAACAGGGAGACGTTCAGCTCGTTCTCCAGCGCGCGGATCTGCTTGGACAGCGACGGCTGCGCCACCCGCAGGATCTCCGCGGCCTGCGTGAAGTGGCGCACCTCCGCGACCGCGACGAAGTAGGCGAGCTGCTGTAGCTGCATCCTGCACAGAGTACGGCCCGCCCGCCCGCACGGGACGACCCGGGCCCTGCACGGCACCCTGCACGGCGCCCGGCACGGCGCACGGCACGGCGCACGGCCGGGCTAGCGCGCGTGGCGGCGGAGGGCCTGCAGGTCGTGCACGATCAGCCGCCGCCGCCCCGTCTCGATCCAGCCGTGCCGGCGCAGCGTGCGCAGCGCCTTGCTCACCGCCTCGCGGGACGCGCCCACCCAGCCGGCCAGCTCCTCCTGCGACAGGTTCAGCGTGATGCGGACGCTCTCCTCGCCCGTGCCCGTCGGGTGCGGCACCCCGAACCGCTCGGCCAGCTCGACGAGGCGCTGCGCGACCCGTCCGGTGGCGTCGAACATGCCGAACTCGACGCGCTTGCGGTCGGCGTCGCGCCAGCGCTGGCAGAGCATCCGCATGATGATGATCGAGACGCGGCCGTGCGCCTGCAGGAACGCCATGAACTCGTCCGCGCTGACCGCGAGCGCCCGCACCGGTTCGAGCGCCTGCACCGACGCCGACCTCGGCAGCCCGTCGATCGCGGCGACCTCGCCGAGCACCGCCCCGGCCCCGCGCACCGCCAGCAGCGCCTCGCCGCCCTGCTCGTGGTAGGAGAACGCCTTCACCCGGCCGCGCAGCAGCACCGCGACCCAGCCGGGCTCCTCACCCTCCGCGAAGAGCGTGTCCCCCCGCGCGAACTCCCGGACGCGGCCGCGTGATTCCAGGTCCGCGCGTTCGGCCGGGGTGAGATCGGCAAGGAACGAGCCCGATTCGAGGGCGCTCATGACCACCACGCTAAGGGGATCCGGGCCCGCCCGCCTCCCGGGAGAGAATCACGGTTCAATCACGCGTTGTGTGCACTAATCCCTACTGCCGCGGCCCGGCGTGCGCCAGGGTGGGTCCCGGCGTGCGCGACCGGACGGCCTTTCCGGCGACCACGGCGTCCGCGGGGAACGGCGGGGACGGCGGGCGGCGGTCCGGGGGCACGCCGCCCGCCGTGTTTCGGGAGCAGCGCCCGCCAGAGCGAGGCTCCCGCAGCGGAGGACGGCGGAAACGCGAACGCCCCCCGCCGCGCGGGGCGGCGGGGGACGTTCGCGAGAGGTTTCCGGGCGGGTCAGGCGGACGGGGTGTCCTGGCCCTTCTTCACGATGCCGAGCTTGCTGCCGAGCCACACCACCGGGTCGTACCTGCGGCCCACGACCCGCTCCTTCATCGGGATCAGGGCGTTGTCGGTGATCTTGATGTGCTCGGGGCAGACCTCGGTGCAGCACTTGGTGATGTTGCAGAAGCCGAGCCCGTGGTCGTCCTGCGCGATGTTGCGCCGGTCGGCCTGGTCCGCCGGGTGCATCTCCAGCTCCCCGATCCGCATCAGGAAGCGGGGGCCGGCGTACTCCTTCTTGTTCTCGTCGTGGTCACGGATGACGTGGCACACGTTCTGGCACAGGAAGCACTCGATGCACTTGCGGAACTCCTGCGAGCGCTCGACGTCCACCTGCTGCATGCGCAGCTCGCCGGGCTTGGCGTCGCCCGGGTCGAACGACGGGATCTCCCGCGCCTTCTCGTAGTTGTACGACACGTCCGTCACCAGGTCGCGGATGACCGGGAACGTCCGCATCGGGGTGACGGTGACCGTCTCCTCCGGGTCGAACGTCGACATCCGCGTCATGCACAGCAGCTTCGGCATGCCGTTGATCTCCGCCGAGCACGAGCCGCACTTGCCGGCCTTGCAGTTCCACCGGACGGCGAGGTCGGGCGCCTGCGTGGCCTGCAGCCGGTGGATGATGTCGAGGACGACCTCGCCCTCGTTCACCTCGACCGTGTAGTCGGTGAGCTCGCCGGAACCGTCGTCCCCGCGCCAGACCTTGAACTTGGCCTCGTAGCTCATCGGTCGCCCTCCTCGTCATCCGCGGCACCGGCGGCGGTCGCTCCCGAACCCGCGGCGGCCTCCGCCTCCTCGGCCACGACCTCCTCGGCCAGCCCCTTCGGCAGCTCCTCGGCGGTCAGGTACTTCTTCAGCTCGTCGTTCTCGAACAGCTCCAGCAGGTCCTCGCGCATCGGCGCGAGCGGCTGCCGGGTCAGCTCCACATGGGGGGACGCGGGGTCGCCGGCCAGCGAGCAGACCAGGTTGACCTTCCGCCACTCCGCCGACATCGCCGGGTAGTCGTCGCGGGTGTGGCCGCCGCGGCTCTCCTGCCGCGCCAGCGCCGCCTTCGCGACCGCCTCCGACACCAGCAGCATGTTGCGCAGGTCCAGCGCGAGGTGCCAGCCCGGGTGGTAGCCGCGGCCGTCGTTGACCTGCACCCGCTCGACGCTGACGTTCGCGACCCGCTCGCGGAGCTTGCCGAGCGCCTCGACGGCCTGCTCCAGCTCCTGCTCCTTGCGGATGATGCCGACCAGCGTGTTCATCGTCTGCTGCAGTTCGGCGTGGACCGTGTACGGGTTCTCGCCGCCGTCCCGCTCGAACGGGGCGAGCGCCTCCGCCGTGGCCGCCTCGACCTCGGCCTCGGGGACGGCGGGGCGCGCGGCCAGGGCGTCCACGTACTCGGACGCGCCGAGCCCGGCCCGGCGCCCGAACACCAGCAGGTCCGACAGCGAGTTGCCGCCGAGCCGGTTCGAGCCGTGCATGCCGCCGGACACCTCGCCCGCCGCGAACAGGCCGGGGACCTTCGCCGCGCCGGTGTCCGGGTCGACCTCCACGCCGCCCATCACGTAGTGGCAGGTCGGGCCGACCTCCATCGCCTCCTTGGTGATGTCGACGTCCGCCAGCTCCTTGAACTGGTGGTACATCGACGGCAGCCGCCGGACGATCTCGGCGGCGCCGCCCGGCATCCGGTCGACGACGGTGAGGAACACCCCGCCGTGCGGCGATCCCCGTCCCGCCTTGACCTCCGAGTTGATGGCGCGCGCCACCTCGTCGCGGGGCAGCAGCTCAGGGGGCCGCTTGTTGTTGTCGGGGTCGTCGTACCAGCGGTCGCCCTCCTCCTCGGTGGTGGCGTACTGGTCCTTGAACACCTCGGGGATGTAGTCGAACATGAACCGCTTGCCCTCGGAGTTGCGCAGGACGCCGCGGTCGCCGCGGACCGACTCGGTCACGAGGATGCCCTTGACCGACGGCGGCCAGACCATCCCGGTCGGGTGGAACTGCACGAACTCCATGTTCAGCAGCGTCCCGCCGGAGAGCAGGGCCAGTGCGTGCCCGTCCCCGGTGTACTCCCAGGAGTTGGACGTGACCTTGAACGCCTTGCCGATGCCGCCGGTCGCCAGCACCACCGCGGGGGCCTCGAACACCACGAACTTGCCGGTCTCGCGGACGTAGCCGAACGCGCCGCAGACCTTGCCGTCGGCGTCGGTCAGCAGCCGGGTGACCGTCGTCTCGGCCCACACCTTGAGGTTGGCCTCGTAGTCGCCGTGCTCGGCGTGGTCCTCCTGCTGGAGGGCGACGATCTTCTGCTGGGCGGTGCGGATCAGCTCCAGGCCCGTCCGGTCGCCGACGTGCGCCAGCCGCGGGTACTCGTGCCCGCCGAAGTTGCGCTGGCTGATCTTGCCTTCCTTGGTGCGGTCGAACAGCGCGCCCCACAGCTCCAGCTCCCAGACGCGGTCCGGGGCCTCCTTGGCGTGCAGCTCGGCCATCCGCCAGCTGTTCATGAACTTGCCGCCGCGCATGGTGTCGCGGAAGTGGACCATCCAGTTGTCGTGCGGGTTGACGTTGCCCATCGCGGCGGCGGCGCCGCCCTCGGCCATCACCGTGTGGGCCTTGCCGAACAGCGACTTGGAGATGATCGCGGTCTTCTTGCCCTGGAGGCGGGCCTCGATCGCCGCGCGCAGCCCGGCGCCGCCGGCGCCGATCACCACGACGTCGTACGAGTGCCTCTCGATCTCAGTCATGATTCCTTGGCCTCAGTTGAAGATACGCGGGTCGTTGAAGACGCCGCCGGCGACGAGCGCGATGTAGGCGTCGGCCACCACCAGCGACCCCAGCGTGATCAGCGCGTACATGCCGTGCCGCTCGTTGATCTTGGACACCCAGCCCCACATCCGGTACCGGAACGGGTGCTTGGAGAAGTTCTTCAGCCGTCCCCCGACGATGTGCCGGCACGAGTGGCACGACAGCGTGTACAGCCACAGCAGCACGACGTTCGCCACCAGGATGATCGTGCCGAGCCCGATGCCGATGCCGCCGTCCTTGCCGTGGAAGGCGCGGATCGCGTCGTAGGTGTTGACGAGGGAGATGAGGACGGCCGCCAGCCAGAAGTAGCGGTGCAGGTTCTGGCCGATCAGGGGGAAGCGGCGCTCACCGGTGTACTTGCCGTGCGGCTCCTTGACCGCGCACGCGGACGGCGACAGCCAGAACGACCGGTAGTACGCCTTGCGGTAGTAGTAGCAGGTCAGCCGGAACAGCAGCAGGAACGGCAGCGAGATCGCCGCGAACGGGATCCAGCCGCGGGTGCCCGCCGGGAGGAACGTGCCGAACTCCGCGGCGTTGCCGGTGTGCCCGTTCACCGTCACGTTGTTGCAGATCTCGTTCAGGCACGGGGAGTAGAACGGTGTCAGGTAGTGGTACTCCGGCACGTAGAACGCGGCGCCCCAGAAGGCCCGGACGGTCGCGTACACCACCCACGCCGTGAATATGACGAAGGTGGTGAGGGGATACAGCCGCCAGTTGTCCTTCCGGAGGGTTCGTTCCTTGATCTGGGCGCGCGATTTGGCCGGCGCCTCCACAGTGCTCATCGATCGCTCTCCTGAGCTCGGGTCGTCGTGTCCCCGTACCACGGTCCGCGCGCACCGTGCGGCCGCCGCCCGGCCGTCGGCATCATCGCGCGCTACGCGCCATGAGCCGCCGGCCATGCCGCCCGGACGGGGCCGCACTCCGGCGGCCGCGGCCGGTGCCGCATGCGGGCGGTGACGCCTCGTGTGCGCTTCCAGCGAAGCGACCCTACGCCACCCGGCGAGGGCTGTGACATACATAACAGCCAGACCCGCATGTGAGCCTGACCACAGACTTTAGCCCGCGCGCAGGCGCGCCGCAGCGTCCGCCGTCCATAACCACTTGTTATGGCGCAGCGGAATCGAGACGAGTGCGCTACGGAATGACCGAGCGGTCGCCGAGTACCCGGGCGAGCACGGTACGGGCGAAGTGCGCCTCGGCCTCGCTCGTCCTTCCGGTCCCGTACACCCGGAGGACTTCGGCGAGTTCGGGGAAGCGGCCGGCGATGAGGTCGGCGGCGGCGTCGATCTCGGCGGCGGACGCGACCTCGCGCAGCAGCGCCTGCACCAGCCGCGCCGGCTCCCCCGCCGCCCGGCCCGCCCCGGCGGGACCCTGCTCGGCCCCGGCCCCGGCCCCGGCCGCCCGGCCCGTGGCCTCGGCCGTCCGACCCGTGGCCTCGGCCGTCCGACCCGCGGCGGCGGTGCGTCCGGCCTCGGCGCCGGCGCGTCCGGCCTCGGCCATCCGGAGCCCGGACGTGGTGGCCGCCGTCTCGCCCCGGATCTCCTCCAGGCGCGCCGCGACGCCCGCGGCGGGCAGCGCCCCGAACCCCGGATCGGCGACGAGGTCCTCGACGGCCATCAGCCGGTGCAGGACGGCCGGGTTGCTGATCTTGGCCCGCTGGCCGGACATGAGCTGCGACAGCATCGGCGCGGACAGCCCCAGCACGCCCGCGAGCCCGGACTGCGACAGCCCGAGCCGGCCGAGCAGCGGGCGGACGCGATCACCGAGCGGCTCGCCGTACCACTCGGTCTGCAGCGCGCGGTTCCGGGCGACCGCGTCCTCGGCGACGCTCACCGCTCCACCCCCTTGACAATTCGCAGATGCAAACACTAGATTTACGTCCGCACACAAGGATGCGGACCTGTGGACCATGCTGCCACGGAACCCGCTGTTTGCATATGCGACGAACCGTGGAGGACCAACCATGCGCCCAGCGGCCGCGATCATGGCGACCCTGCTCCTCGCGGCCGGGCTGTCCGGCTGCTCGATGCTCGACGACCGGTCTTCGGAGAGCGGCTCGGCGGCCTCGCCCGACCGGGCGAGCTACGACGACGCCGCGAAGCCGGTGGTGAAGGGCACCTTCGACAGCCCGGCGGCGAAGGGCGCCACGGTCGACATCTCGATCATGCGCCTGAAGGCGAAGGGGAAACTGGCCACGCTGACCGTCCAGATCACCCCGCACCTCCCCGCCACCGACACGCGGCGCATCAACGCCTACGGCCTCAACGGCGAGCACCGCCTCGGCACCTCGCTCATCGACCCGGTGAACCTCAAGCGCTACCTCGTCGTGGAGGACTCCGACCGCACGAAGATGGAGACCGACGACATCTTCACGAAGATGACGAACGACCAGGCCACACCCTTCTCCTTCACCTTCGCCGCCCCACCGGAGAACGTGAAGTCCCTCGACGTGCAGATCGGTTCGTGGCCCATGTTCCGCGACATCCCGGTCGAGCGGTGAGCCGCGTGCGCCGACCGGCGATCCTCGCAGGCGTCCTGGCCCTCATCCTGGCCCTCCCCACCGCCGCCGGTGCCGACCCGGGCGTACCGGACGAGAACCTGGCCAAGAGCGTCCGCTCCCTCGACACGGGCAAGGCCGTGCGCGACATCGACCTGTCGAAGGCGGTCGTCGCCCTGGAGGAGGAGCACACCGACGGCGACCAGGTCACCGTCCGCCTCTCCGCCGACGTCCTGTTCGACTTCGGCAAGGCCGCCCTCACCCCCGCCGCCCGCCGCCGGATCGCCGACTTCGCTCCCCGCCTGCGCGCCGCCAAGGGCACCATCCAGGTCGCCGGGCACTCCGACTCCATGGGCGACGCCGCCTACAACCTGTCCCTGTCCGAGCAACGCGCCAAGGCGGTCGAGTCCGAACTACGGCAAGCCCTCAAGGGGACACCGGTGCAGATCCAGGCCAAGGGCTACGGCGAAACCAAACCCATCGCCCCCAACGAGAAGGACGGCAAGGACGACCCCGAAGCCCGCGCCAAGAACCGCCGCGTAGAAATCACCTACGACAAGACCTGACCTTTAAGCCCCTCCACCTCGCCCGCCCTGCCGCTGACCGGCACACTCCTCGGGATGGGCGGCGGACCCGATCAGCGGGGCGGGGGGCCGAGGTGGTCGAAGATCTGCAGGGGCTCGCCGTCCAGTGTCCGGACGGGGAAGCGCAACTCCAGGCGGCATGCGGCCAGGGCGCGGCGAGCCATGCCGGCGTTCTCGGGGCGCCGGGCGGGGTCGTCCGCGCACAGCCGGGCGACGACCGCCCACAGCGCCGGCGGCACCCCCGCGGGCGGGGGTCCGACCCGCTGCCGGAGTGCGGGGTCGCCCGCACCGGTCAGCATCCGCCAGCAGACCATGCCGGCCGCGTACAGGTCCTGGCGCGGCCCGGGGCGGTTCCAGTCGAGCACCTCCGGTGCCAGGTAGCCGGGCGTGCCCACGGTGAACCCGGTGGTGGTGAACCGCATCCCGTCGTCCCCCAGCGCGATCCCGAAGTCGGCCAGCCGCACGTGCGGCGCCCCGACCGGGCTCGGCTCCAGCAGCAGGTTGGCGGGCTTCACGTCCCGGTGGACGATTCCGGCGCCGTGGATGTGGCTCAACGCGGCGAGCAGCTGATCGAGCACCTCCGCCGCGTACGCGGGCGGGAGCCTGCCGTAGTCACCGAGGAGGGTCTCCAGCGAACCGCCGCGCACCAGGTCCATCGCCAGCAGGACGTCGTCGTCCGCCATGCACCACGCGTAGGGCGTCACCACGTGCGGATGCGCCAGCCGCAACGCCCGTTCGCGCACGACCCGCAGCATCGACGTGGGCCCCCGCCGCCGGACGAGCTTGGCCGCGCAGTACCGCCCCTCCGCGCGGTCATGGGCGCGCCAGACCCGGCTCGTCCCGCCCATGCCGATCCGGTCCAGCATGGTGAACCGACCGCCGATCACCCACCCCGCGTCCACGGGCACCGATCGTACGGAAGGCGACCCGATCCGGACGCCCCGGATCCCGCACTTCTGTCAACAGAACGGGCATCCCAGGCATCCAACAGGGGGAGGCGTGCGCTCCCGGCGTATCCCGCCGCCTCCATACAATGATCAATCGCCCGAACCGCCCGCCCTCACCAGGGCCCTCCCGAGACGTGACCTATGAGCGACGAAGCCCCCGGCCGCGACGACCTCGCACGGGACCGGGCCGCCCGCACCACTCCCGAAGCGCCCCAGCCTTCCGCTCCCGGCCGGACGACGGCGAGCACCGACAAGGCCGAGGAGCCGCCCACCCCCGCCGGCCCCGACGAGGACGCCCCGATCACACCCGACGCCGAGCCGGAGAACCCGGTCGACAAGGGAAACGCGTCAGAATCCGCGGCCACCGGCACGTCCGGCGAAGAGCCAGAGATCGGGGACGACAAGGGCAAGCCATCGCAAATTCCCGGCACCGGCACATCTGCCCCAAGCAGCGGCGACACCGCCGACCGGGAACCGGAAAGCACGGTCGACAACGACGCCACCCCCAGTGCCGCCAACACAGACTCGGCCGCCAATGGGACAAACGACACCACCGGCAAGAGCGGCGGGGCAGGCGCCGCCGGCACAGACGCGACCGGCCGAACCGACCAAAGCACCACCGCCGAAGGGACAGACGACACCACCGGCAACGGTGACGGGGTCGGGGCCGCTGGTACGGGCACGCCGGAGGCGGGCGATGAGGATGCGGCCGGGGAAGGCTCAGGGGGCGATGGCGGGCCTGGTGGCGCGGGTTCGGGGGCGTCCGGGAAAGGTCGGGGGCGGCGGCGGAAGGTTCTGCGGCGGGTCGCGATCGGGGTGGTCGTCGTCATGCTGCTCGCGGGCGGCGGGGTCGCCTGGCTGTACCACGACATCGTCGGGGGGATCGAGCAGAAGCACGTCAGCGACAAACTCGGGACGGACCGGCCGAAGAAGCTGAACAAATCGCTCAACATCCTGCTGATCGGATCCGATACGCGGGAGGGCGACAACGCGCAGTACGCGGCGGACGGGATATCGGGCGCGCGGTCGGACACGACGATCCTGCTGCATCTGTCGCCGAACCGGGATCAGGCCGTCGGGATCAGCTTTCCGCGCGACTCCATGGTGAAGATTCCCGAGTGCGACAAGGAGAAGAAGGGCGCGGCCGTCCGGGCGCGGTTCGGAATGCTGAACACCGCGTTCGCGTTCGCCGGTCCGACGTGCACGTGGAAGACGCTGGAGTCGCTCACCGGCATCCACATCGACCATTTCGTCCAGGTGGACTTCGTCGGGTTCAAGCGGATGGTGGACGCGCTGGGCGGCGTCGAGATCTGCGTCGACAAACCCGTCAACGACCCGCGGGCGGAGCTGTATCTCAAGGCCGGCAAGCAGACCGTGAAGGGTAAGCAGGCGCTGGGTTATGTCCGCGCCCGCTACTCGCTCGGAGACGGTTCCGACCTCGAGCGGATCGAGCGGCAGCAGAAGTTCATGGCCTCGGTCGTCGACAAGGCCACCAGCGGTTCCGTCCTCAGCGATCCGGCCAAGACGTACAAGTTCCTCAAGGCCGCGACGAAGTCGATGACGACCGACGACGATCTCGATCTGGCGGCCATGCGGAAGCTGGCGGACGGACTCAAGGGGATGAGCGCGGGGCAGGTGCGGTTCGTGACCGTCCCGGTGGAGCGTTACGCGCCGGACCCGAACCGCGTCCAGTGGAACCAGGAACTGGCGAAGCCGCTGTTCGAGGCGATCCAGCACGACAGCGAGCTGCCCGCCGAACCGGCGAAGCCGGTGAAGGCCCGGCCGGCGCCGCCCGCGCCCGGCAAGGTGCACGTCACCATCGTCGACGCCGGCGGCAAGAACGAGCTGATCAAGCGCGTCGTCAAGCAGCTCAAGCGGCGCGGCTACAAGGTCGCGAAGAAGGTGGAGAAGGGCACCGGATCGGCCGAGAGCCGCCTCGTCTACGCGCCGGCCGCGGAACCGCAGGCGTCGGCGCTCGCCCGGGACGTCCCCGACGCGCTGCTCACCGCCGACGCGAAGGCCCCGCAGAACGGGGTGCGGCTCGTCATCGGCACGAACGGCCTGCGCCTCGCACCGCCCGCCATCAACAAGATCGGCGGCGGAGTGAAGGCCGGCCAGAACCTCTGCAAGTGAGATCTCAGGCGAAGGAGAGGACGGCGGCGAGCGCCCCGGCGAGCATGTACGGGCCGAACGGGAACTCGCCCTTCCGCGTCCGTCGGACGATCATGATGCCGACGGCGGCGAGCCCGCCGAGCAGGTAGGTCGCGAGGAGGCCGAGCACCCAGGCGTCCAGCCCGAACCAGCCGAGGCAGAGCCCGAGCACACCGGACAGCTTGACATCGCCCATCCCGATCCCCGACGGGACGAGGAACGCCTGGAGGAAGTACAGGGCGAACAGCGCCGCCATGCCGATGAGGGCGTGCTCGAACCGCCGCAGCCCGTCGTCGGTGAACGGCGCGGCCGCCGCCAGCAGCGCCGCCACCAGTCCGTAGGAGGGCAACGTGAACCGGTCCGGCAGTCGCTTGACCTCGACGTCGATGAACCCGAGCAGAGTTCCGGCCGCCGCCAGATAGAGCAGCGCCGGCAGGACGGGCTCCGTCCCGACCCGCCACCCCAGCACTCCGAACAGGACCGCGGTGACCAGGCCGAGCACGATGCGGTCGCGGCGCGTGACCTCATCCGTGTAGCGGGCCGCCAGCGGCGCCGCGAGCAGGCCGACGGCGAACCCGGCGGGCACCAACACGAACGTGACCATTCCCCTCGCCCCGATCCGGCCTCAGCTCTCAGCCACCGGCACCCTAACCGGGCGAACACCGGCAACGCCGCGCTTCACGGCGGCCGAGATGACGTCCAAGCGCGCCGCTCCCCGACCGCGCCTATTTGATGGGCACGTTCTTGATGACGGCCTTGCGGTCGTCGTAGGGGATCTCCACGTCCACGGTCGTCGCGGACGGAGCGGGCTTGAACAGGTTGGCGTACGTCCCGCTCTCGCCGTGAGCGAGACGCCACCGAAGGTTCTGCCCTCGTACTGGAGCAGCCCGGCGTCGAACGCCCCGGCCACGTCGACCATCTCACCGCCGTTGTTCGTGACCGTCCACACGAACGACACGAGGCCGCTGGAGTCGCGGTGGAGGCCGTTGACGGTGACGGTCAGTCTCTGAGCGTCGGGCAGCTGCCTCTGCGACACGGAGGGCAGCTTGCCACCCGGCGGCCACGTCACCGGAGGGCCGTCCGCGGTGCCACCGGACGGCGCCGCCGGACCCTTCACCGGCCGGGCGAAGGTGACGCCCACCCGCCGGTTCCGGCGGCGTCCTTCATCGCTGTCGTTGCTCTCCACGGGGTCCGCCGACCCGTGGCCGGCCGACTGGTAGGTCATGCCGGTCCTGGTCACCAGGCTCCTCAGCCTGGTCTCGACCGCCTGGGCCCAGCGCTCCGACAGCGGCTGGTTGATCGCGTCGTTACCCGTGCCGTCGGTGTAGCCGTCGACCTTGGCGGCGCTGCCCGGCGACTGGTCGATCTGCCGGGCCAGATTCTGGAGGAGCGCCTGCGCCCGCGGGCTGAGGTCCGCCTTGTCCAAGGCGAACAGCACGTCCGCCGACAGCCGGACGCGCTTGTCACCGGCGATCTCGTCCTCGGACAACTCGACGCCGTCGGCCTTGCCGACGATCGGCCGGATGATCGGCTTTCCGAGCGACAGCTTGCCGATGTCGGGCTGCCGGCCGAGAACGGGCGCGACATCGCCCTTGCCGATGGGCAGGTCCACTATCGGGGCCGTGTCCGGCACATGGACGGTGACCTTGGCGAGCTCTGTCGGCATCGCGGGGAAGACGGCGTAGACCTCTATCGACTGCCCGGCCGCGAGGTCACCCGGCTCACTGCACAGGCACTCCCCGTCGGCGGTGCGCAGCGGGTAGTACGCCTTGCCGGCCGCCGCGTCCAGCAGCGCCAGGCCGTGCGCGAAGAAGCCGCTGCCGACGGGGTTCTTCTCCTTGGCCAGCGCATTGCGCATGTCGACCGTCTGCCGGCCCTGGTCGACCACCGGGAAGCGGCTGGTGATCTTGTCTCCGGCGATCCGGTTCAGGACCTGGACCTGGACGAGTTGGAGGGCGTCGCTCAACCATCAGCGCGGCCGAGGCGGCCGGTGAGCCGAGCATGCATGCACTGGCCGGTGCGGTGACAGGTTGTACGCGGCGGGCCGCTGAAGCGGGTGCGGGGCGGGTGCAGGCTCTAGAGTCTGGGGGTAGGCCCCACACTGGAGACGACGGCGATGACGAATCCTTCGGACCCCGGTCACCCACCGCGCCCGCAGGCGCCCGATCCGATGGGGGGCCCGTACGGTCAACCGCCCGGTCCACCGCAGCAGGGTTCCGTCCCCGGTCCCCGCGGGCCGGGTCTGGGCGGTCCGGCGGCGGTTCCCCAGGGGCAGGGGTGGGTTCCGCCCGAGCGCACCGAGAAGGGGCTGCTCGCCGCTCTGCTGGACGCCAATTTCGACTCGCTGGTGACGCCGCGGCTGCTCAGGGTCTTCTACGCACTGTCGATGGTGATGGTCACCCTGGAGTGCCTCGCCATCGTCGGGTTCGCCATCTGGGTCATCTCGATGGACTTCTACTGGGGCGTCGCGGTCCTGCTGATCCTCGCCACCCCGCTGATCTGGTTCTTCCAGATGCTGTTCGTCCGCATTCTCATGGAGGCGGTCGTGGTGCGGTTCAAGCAGGCGGAGTATCTGCGGGTCATCAAGGACAAGAGCTAGACGGGGCTGCTGGTGGGCGAGTTCGACGGCACGCCGCCGCGGGAGACGCGGCGGGACGCCGGGGCGACGCGGCGCGACGGGGCGCGGGTGCCCGGGCCGCGGGCGGCCGGGGAGACGGCGCGGGACGGAGCGGCGGCCGGCGGCGGCGATTCGCTGATGCGGCTGCCGGCGGTGCTCGCCGAGCGGTACGCGACGGTCGCGGAGCTGCCGGTGCAGGGCGCCGAGTCGGATCTGCTGCTGGTGCGGGACGCGGCCGGCGACGCGTACGTGGTGAAGATCTTCCGCCGCGGCTACCGCGCCGACGGGGACGTGTGGGCGAAGCTCCCCGCGCTCGACTCGCCGAACGTCCTGCGGATCCTGGAGACCGGGCACGCGGACGGCCGCGACTACGAGGTCACCCCCTACGTGCCGGACGGCAACCTGCGGGCGCTGATGCAGGAGGGGCCGCTCGGCGACGCGGCGGTCGGCGAGGCCGCGGCGCAGCTCGCGGCGGGGCTCAGCGCGCTGCACCGGGCCGGGATCGTCCACCGGGACCTCAAGCCGGAGAACGTCCTGGTGATGGCGGCCGCGCCGCTGCGGCTGGTGATCGCCGACTTCGGGCTGAGCAAGGTCCTCGACCAGAGCGTGGTGTTCGCGTCGTCGTCGCGGACGCTGGCGTACGCGGCGCCGGAGTCGCTGTCGGGGCAGGTGTCGCCGGCGCGCGACTGGTGGTCGCTCGGCATGATCGTGCGGGAGCTGGCGACGGGGCGGGCGCCGTTCCAGGGGCTGAGCGAGACCGTGGTCGTCGACCATCTGGCGACGCGCGCGGTCAGCGCCGACGACGTCGCGGACCCGAGGCTGCGGATGCTGTGCCGCGGACTGCTCACCCGCGATCCGCGCAAGAGGTGGACGGGCGAGCAGGTCCAGGAGTGGCTGGACGGAGGCTCGCCGCCGGTCGCGGAGGAGAGCGCGCAAGCCGAGACCGGCACTGGGCTCCCCTTCAAGGGCCGCCGCTATGCGCGAAGGGACGAACTGGCCCGCGCGCTCGTCGAGAACTGGGATCACGCCGCGCAGTACTTCTTCGGGCGCGGCGAGTCCGGCGAGGCATGGCGGAGCCTGCGCGAGTGGCTCGCGGACGTCCCCGACGACAGCCGCATAGGTCTCGTCGACGGCTACCTCATGACGAGGCTGCCGCCGGACGTGAAGCTGCTGCACCTGGTGCGCTGGCTGGATCCGGCTCTTCCGCCGCATCTCCTCGGCCGCCGCGTCACCGCCGGCGATCTGCCGGGCCTCGCCGCGCTGGCCGGTGATCACCGGCACCCCGACCACCGCACCGCCGTCCTCATCGGGCGGGCGTTGTGGGACCACCATCTGCTGCGGGTGCTCGCCGGTTTCGAGGGCGCCGAGGAACTGGCCCGGATCGATGACCGGTGGCGCGCCCATGTGGCGGCCTGGGACGACCTCGTCCGCTGGCTGCGCGAGCAGGAGGCCATGCCGGCGGGGGTCGCGCGGCGGCTGCCGGACGCCGGGGCGGAGGAGCCGCCCGCGGTGCTGCTGGCGCTGCTCGCGCTGGCGGCGCGTCCGGCGGAGGCGCACCGGCTGATCGAGGAGGGCGCGGCGCGGGCGCGCGAGGCGGTGCCGCATCCGGTGCCGTGGTTCGCCTGGATGGCCGACGGCGCGGGCGACGATCCGCTGCGGCTCCTCGCGGTGACGCGCGCCGCGCCGGAGGCCGTCGCGGAGAGCGAGTCCCGGGCGCGCGACCGGCACACCGCCGAGCAGCGCGACGAGGCGTTGAAGGCGCAGTGGGCGGAGCGGGAGCGGCTGCGGCTCGCCGGGCGCGGTGCCGCCGCGGTCAGGGCCGTCCTGTGGACGCTGCCGCTGCTGTTCTTCTGGCTCGCCGGCAGCTGGGTGGTCGGTTCCCTGTTCGGCGGCGACGACGAGGGGACCGCGTCCGTCGGCCTGCACAGCTCTTCGTCGGGCATCCCGTTCGGCGCGCTGGCCGTCGTGTCGGTGCTCGCCTGGGCGGTGCAGTGCGGGAGTGAGGTGCTGCTCGCGCGCGCGCAGGGCAAGGACTATCTCCCCTACGGGCCCTGGTCGATGCTGTCGGGGGTCCTCAACGCGAGCGGTCGCGGGTTCTCGAAGGCGTCCCAGACGATGTCGGGCGCCGCGCAGCGGACGGGGCGGCGCGGCTGCGGCCTCATGCTGCTGGCCGTGACGGTCCCGCTGCTGCTCCTCCTGCTGCTGCTCGCGGCGCTGACGTCCATCGCGAGCGTGCTGTGGGTCCTGGTCCTCATCGCCGCGTCCGCCGCGCACGCCGCCGCGGCGGGGGTGCGGCTGCACCGCTGGCGGCAGGCGCGCACGATCGGAGGCACTTCGTGAGCAGCGGGATCGACGCGGACATCGCGCTGGACGCGGCGGTGGTGCTCAGCCTCGGCATGAACCGGGTGCTCGGACGCGGCGCCGGGCTGGCCGGGCAGGGCGCGCAGGCCCTCGCCGCGCTCGCCGCCGGGCGGGCCGAGGCGCGCGCGGCGGCGCTCGCCGAGGTCGAGTCGCAGGAGCGCGCCCTGCGCGAGGTCGTGGACCGCAACGCGCGCATCGCGGCGCTCGCCGAGACCCGCGCGAAGATCGGGGCGGAGGTCGCGCTGCCCGCGCGGTGGACGCCGGGCGAGCAGACCCCCGGCGAGCTGACCGCCTGGTGCGCCGCCACCGACCGGGCGCTGGACGAGGCCGAGCGGCAGCTGTCGGAGCATCTCGCCTCCCAGGTCAGCACGCAGATCTTCGGCGTGCCCGCCGAGGGCCTCACCGCGGACACCGCGGCTCGGGACGCGCCCCCGCCCGCCGGCGACGACGTCCGGCGCGACCTGCGGCGCATCATGACGCGGCTGCTGCCGGACGCGGCGGACGCCGAGCAGCGGGCCGTGGCCGAGGCGGCCGGGCTGCTCGCCGGGGCCGGGACGGCGGAGGAGGCCGAGGGCGTCCTGCAGGAGGTGCGGCTGCGGATCCAGGCCGCCAACCAGCGCACCGAGGAGCAGCGGGCGCAGGAGCGGCGGCTGGCGGCCGAGCGCGACGCCGCCGAGCAGGCCGAGGCCGAGCGCAGGTACGTCCTCGACTCGATCACCGGGGCGTTCGAGGACATGGGGTACGAGGTCCACGCCGGGTTCGAGACGCTGACGGCCGAGGACGGCACCGTGACGCTGACGAAGGGCACCTGGCCCGACCACAGCGTCCGGATGCGGGTGGACGACGCCGCGCACGTCCGCGCGTCGATGGTGCGGGAGCGGCCCGCCGAGAGCGAGGACGACCGGCGGCTGGACGCCGAGCGGGAGCAGGAGTGGTGCGAGGCGTTCGAGGCCGCGCGGGAGCGCCTGGCGGACGCGGGGATCCGCTCGGACGTCGCCTGGCGGCTGGAGCCCGGGGTGCGTGAGCTGCCGGTTTCGGCGCGGCCACGGCAGACTAGGGGGCGTGCCGGGCAACGCGAGCGGCACCGCGAGCGTCATAACTGAGATGCCGGGGGACGTCGGAATGGTGGGGAATGGGGTGGGTCGCACCAGATGAGCGGAGCGGACCAGGTCCTTCCTCCATGGGGGAGCGCAGATGAGCATTGAATCGCCGACTCTCGGGGGGCGGCTGCAGGGCTGGCCGCCGTTCGTCCGGGAGCTGGACGCGACCCTCTCGGTGCACTCCCAGTACGTCCTGTCGGGAAACCTGTACGACAGCTTCCTCACGCCGCCGGAGGAGGGCGGGGCGCCCACGGGGCTGCTGCCGCTGCGGGCCCTGCTGTGGGAGGCGCTGCGCACCAGCGGCGCGTCGTTCATGGCCGTGTACGACCCGGTGGACGGGATGCAGATCATCCCGGGGGGTGACGACGACTCGGCGCGGGACGCCGAACGCCTGCTCGGCAAGATCAAGCCGGACGAGAAGCCGTCCCTGGAGGGCCTGACGCGGCTGCTGGCCGGGGTGGCCCGGCCGAAGGAGGACGTCCGCGCCGCGTTCGTGATCGACTCGGCGTCGCGGATCGCCCGCACCCCGACGGACCTGGAGCCCGCCGAGCGCGACTTCTTCCGGTTCTGCGCGAAGCTGTCGCGCACCGCCCGGCCCGTCCGGGTGACGGGGGCGCGGCCGAAGCCGCTCTACAACCCGGTGCTGTGGCTGGTGGAGCGGCCCGGCGACCTGCCGCCGTGGCTGACGGCCGACAACGAGAACGTCCGCGAGATCACGATCCCGCGCCCGCATCTCGGCGACCGGCAGGAGACGGCGCGGCTGCTGGCCCGCGCGTTCGGGGTCACCGACGTCGGCGGCGACGAGGCCGCCGCGGCGGCCTGCGACGCGTTCGCCGAGCAGGCCGACGGCCTCACCCTGCAGTCGATGATCGAGGTGACCCGGCTGGCGAAGGAGCGGGGCGTCGGCATCACCGACCTGCCGGACGCCGTCCGCACCTACAAGCTCGGCGTGCTCGACAACCCGTGGAGCCGCGGCCATCTGCGCCGCCGGGTGCTGGAGGGCGAGGAGCGCGTCCCGGAGCGGGTGATCGGGCAGCCGCAGGCCGTCACCAAGACCCTGGACATACTGAAGCGGGCGGTGCTCGGCCTGTCCGGCGCGCAGGCGACCCGGTCCGGCAGCCGGCCGCGCGGCGTTCTGTTCTTCGCGGGCCCGACCGGCACGGGCAAGACCGAGCTGGCGAAGGCGATCACCGAGCTCGTGTTCGGGGACGAGTCGGCCTACCTGCGCTTCGACATGAGCGAGTTCTCCGGCGAGGGGTCCGGCGACCGGCTGATCGGGTCGCCGCCCGGCTACGTCGGGCACGAGGCGGGCGGCGAGCTGACCAACGCCGTCCGGGAGGACCCGTTCCGGGTGATCCTCTTCGACGAGATCGAGAAGGCGCACCCGCGGATCCTGGACAAGTTCCTGCAGATCCTGGAGGACGGCCGGCTCACCGACGGGCGCGGCAACACCGTCCACTTCTCCGAGTCCATCCTGATCTTCACCTCCAACCTCGGGATGTACGTCCCGGGCCGCGATCTCACGACGCGGGACGCGTCGCCGTACGCGGCGCCCGACCGTGTGCAGAACATCACACCCGGAATGTCGTACGACGAGGTCGAGCAGCGCATCAAGGGCGCGGTCGCCGACCATTTCACCGAGGTCCTCAACCGGCCGGAACTGCTCAACCGGTTCGGCGACAACATCGTCGTGTTCGACTTCATCTCCGCCGAGGCCGCGCACAAGATCTTCGACCTGCAGTTCGCGAACATCTGCCGCCGGGTCACCGAGGAGCACCGGCTCTCCCTCGCCGTGAAGGGCGACGCGCTGACCACGCTGCGCGCGTGGTGCACGGAGGAGCTCGACAAGGGCGGCCGCGGCATCGGCATGGCGCTGGAGTCGCACTTCGTCAACCCGCTGGCGCGCGCGCTGTTCGACCGCGAACTGGTGCCGGACGAGAAGGTCACGGTGACGGGCATCCGGCGCGAGGGAAGCATCGTCCATCTGGACCTCCAGTGACCGGCCCGGCCCTGCTGCTCGCCAAGGCGCACTACCCCGTGACCACACTCGGCCCCGGAACGCGCGCCGGCATCTGGACGCAGGGCTGCACGCTGCACTGCCACGGCTGCCTGTCCAGGGACACCTGGGATCCCGACCCGCGCCGCGCGGTGCCCGTCGCGACCGTTTTAGGATGGCTCGCGTCCCTGCCCGGACCGGTGGACGGAGTGACCATTTCCGGTGGTGAGCCGTTCGAGCAGCCGGCCGCGCTGGCGGCCCTGCTGCGCGGCGTCCGAGCGTGGCAGGACAAACCAGGCCGTGAGACGATTGAGTTGGACATATTGGTTTACAGCGGATATGCCTACTCGCGGCTCTCCCGCAGCGGTGAGACGCGCGAGATCCTCGACATGTGCGATGCCGTCATCACGGGACCGTACGTCGACCGGTTGAATCCCGGGGGGCGACACTCGGGGAACGGCTCCCTACTCTGGAGGGGGTCGGCCAACCAGCGTGTCGTGCCGCTGTCCCCGCTGGGGCGCGAGCGGTACGGGGCAGTGGCCGGTGTCGGCGAGACTGGAGAAGGAACAGGGCCCCGAGTACAGGTGTCCGTGGACGAAGGGCCGGAGGGAAGGCGGGTGTACTACATCGGGATCCCGCGAAGGGGTGACATGGAGCACCTGACGTCGAGGCTCGACCGCGCCGGCGTGCGCTCGGGGGATGTGTCATGGCGACCTTGAACTGTCCTGTCTGCGGCGAGCCGCACCAGCAGGGCGACCTGCTCTGCATGAACTGCGGGGCCAACCTGGCGCGCGGCGGTGGCGGCGCCCACCGGCAGGGGCCGGGCGGGTACGACGACCAGCAGCCGCCGCGGGTGCCCCCGCCGCCGGGGCCGGGTGGCCAGTACGGCGGTCCCCAGGACCAGTACGGCGGCGGCCAGGACCAGTACGGCGGCCAGCAGCAGTACGGGCAGCCGCAGCAGCCCCACGACCCGTACGGGCAGCAGGCCCCGCAGCACCAGCAGCCGGGCCAGCCCGGCCAGCAGCAGGACCCGTGGGGCGCGCCGCAGCCGCAGCAGCAGCCGGACGCCTGGGGTGCGCCCCTGCCCCCGCAGGGGCAGGACCAGCACGGCCAGCCGGGGCAGTACGGCCAGCCCCCGCACGGCGGCCAGCAGGGCGCGCCGCAGCACGGCTCCCCCCAGCAGGGGGGCCAGCCGCCGATGCAGCAGCACCAGCAGCAGCCTCCCGCGGACCAGTGGGGGCCGCCCCAGCCGCAGCAGGACCAGTGGGGTGCGCCGCCGCAGCGCGAGCAGCAGTACCAGCCGCCCCAGGACCAGTACGGCGCGCCCCCGCAGGACCAGTACGGTGCTCCGCAGCAGGACCAGTACGGCGCCCCCCAGCCGCCTCCGCAGGACCAGTACGGCGCGCCGCAAGATCAGTACGGCGCTCCGCAGGACCAGTACGGGGCCCCGCAGGACCAGTACGGCGCACCGCAGCCCCCGGCCGACCACCAGTTCGGCGGCCCGCCGCCCCAGTACGGTCAGCCTCAGCACGGCGCACCCCAGCACGGGGCACCCCAACACGGCGCACCCCAACACGGGGCGCCCCAGCAAGGGGGCCAGCCGCCGCTGCCGCCGCACGGCCGCGAGGCGACGCTGCTGCCGCCCGACCACAACCAGGGCCAGCGTCCCCCCGCCCCCGACAGCACGGCGTTCATGTGCCCGTACTGCGAGGCGGTGCTGAGCAACCCGGGCGCCGCGCAGTGCGACTCGTGCCTGCGTCCGCTGCCCAAGCAGGGCACGCCCGTCCTGCGCCTGCAGTTCCCGACCGGTGAACTGAAGGTGTCCGTCGGCCAGCACCTCGTGCTCGGCCGGGACGTGGGCCAGTCGCCGGTCGCCGCCACGTTCACGCAGTACGACAACGTGTCGCGGCGCCACTCGACGGTCTGGCTCGACCCGTCCGGCACGGCCTGGGTGCGGGACGAGGGCTCCACCAACGGGACGTTCGTCAACGGCGAGCGGCTCCCCCGCGGCGTCGAGGCGCCGCTCCGCAACGGCGACCAGCTCCGCCTGGCCGCCGACGTGACCGGGACCGTCCAGCTCAAGTAACGGCACGTGAGAAGGCGGCCCCGCGGTTCCGAGAACCGCGGGGCCGCCTCTTTCACGCGGCGGCGGGGCCGTTACCCGGCGCGCTTGGTGCGGGCGCGCGTGCGCTCGCGCTCCTTGGCGTCCAGCACGACCTTGCGGATGCGGACGTTCCCGGGCGTCACCTCGACGCACTCGTCCTCGCGGCAGAACTCCAGCGCCTCCTCCAGCGACAGGAGGCGCGCCGGGGTGAGCCGCTCCAGCTCGTCGCCGGTGGACGACCGCATGTTCGTGAGCTTCTTCTCCTTGGTGATGTTGACGTCCATGTCGTCGGCGCGGGAGTTCTCCCCGACGATCATGCCCTCGTACACCTCGGTGGTCGGCCCGACGAAGAACGTGCCGCGCTCCTGCAGGTTCGTGATCGCGTACGCGGTCGCGACACCGGACCGGTCGGCGACCAGCGAGCCCGACGGCCGGGTGCGCAGCTCGCCGAACCAGGGCTCGTAGACCTCGAAGACGTGGTGCGCCATGCCGGTGCCGCGCGTCTCGGTCATGAACTCGGTGCGGAACCCGATCAGGCCGCGGGCCGGGACGAGGAACTCCATCCGGACCCAGCCGGTGCCGTGGTTCGTCATGTGCTCCATGCGGCCCTTGCGGACCGCCATCAGCTGCGTGACGGCGCCGAGGTGCTCCTCGGGGATGTCGACGGTGAGCCGCTCGACCGGCTCGTGCTTCTTGCCGTCGATGGTCTTCGCGACGACCTGCGGCTTGCCGACGGTCAGCTCGTAGCCCTCGCGGCGCATGTTCTCGACGAGGATCGCGAGGGCCAGCTCGCCGCGGCCCTGCACCTCCCAGGCGTCCGGGCGCTCGGTCGGCAGCACCTTGATCGACACGTTGCCGACCAGCTCGCGGTCGATCCGGTCCTTGACCATGCGGGCGGTGACCTTGGTGCCCTTCTCGCGGCCCGCCATCGGCCCGGTGTTGGTGCCGATCGTCATCGAGATCGCGGGCTCGTCCACCGTGATCAGCGGCAGCGGGCGCGGGTCGTCGGGGTCGGCGATGGTGTCGCCGATCATGATGTCCGGGATGCCGGCGATGGCGATGATGTCGCCCGGGCCCGCGTCGTCGGCGGGCTTGCGGGTGAGCGCGTCCGTCATCAGCAGCTCGGTGATCTTCACCTTCTCGATGCTGCCGTCGTGCCGGCACCAGGCGACCGGCTGGCCCTTCTTGATCGTCCCGGCGCGCACCCGGCACAGCGCGATCCGGCCGAGGTAGCTGGAGGCGTCCAGGTTCGTCACGTGCGCCTGCAGCGGCGCGTCCGGGTCGTAGGACGGCGCCGGGATCGTGTCGGTGATGACCGTGAACAGCGGCTCCAGGTCGGCCGAGTCCGGCATCTCCCCGTCCGCGGGCTTGTCGAGCGAGGCCCGCCCGGCCCGGCCGGAGGCGTACACGATCGGGAAGTCGATCTGCTCCTCGTCGGCGTCGAGGTCGATGAACAACTCGTACGTCTCGTCCACGACCTCGTCGATGCGGGCGTCGGGACGGTCGGTCTTGTTCACGACCAGGATCACCGGCAGCTTCGCCTCGAGCGCCTTGCGCAGCACGAACCGGGTCTGCGGGAGCGGGCCCTCGCTGGCGTCCACCAGCAGGACGACGCCGTCCACCATGGACAGCCCGCGCTCGACCTCGCCGCCGAAGTCGGCGTGGCCGGGCGTGTCGATGATGTTGATCGTCAGCCCGTTGTGCCGGACGGCCGTGTTCTTCGCGAGAATCGTGATGCCCTTCTCGCGCTCCAGGTCGTTGGAGTCCATGACGCGGTCGTCGACGTCCTGGTTCTCGCGGAAGGCCCCGGACTGCCAGAGCATGGCGTCGACCAGCGTCGTCTTTCCGTGGTCGACGTGGGCGACGATCGCTACGTTACGGAGGTCGTCGCGCGTGGAGATGGGCATGCGGGTTACCTTGTGTGAGATTTCAGGGAGACGCCGCAGAACCACGGCAGCACTCCATTCTACGCGCCGCCGCGCGCCGCCCATCCCGAGCGCGTCCGTCACACCCGTCAGCGGGCTTCACACGGGCCCCGATTCGCGTACTTTGCCGATCCTTTGTAATCTTCCCGAGATCCGGTCGTCCGAAGCCCCACCCCCCGGGGCTGCGTCCGGAACGCCGAATCTCCCGCACGCCGGGAGAACCGGGGACCCACCTCCCTGGGGTGAATCGGCGCCCGCCGCGAGCGCGCGCCGTAGGGCGACTCCTGGCCCGAACCCGTCAGCTAACCCGGTAGGCGCGCGAGGAGAGGAGAACACCGGCTTGGCACCGGACCCCCACCGGCGGCGCCGCGTCGCGCCCGCCGCCACCGCGGCCACCATGCTCCTGATCGGCCTCGGCGCCACCGCGCCCGTCGCCGCGCACGCCGCCGGACCGTTCGCGCTCACCGCGGCCGCGACCGCGCCGACCCCCACCCCGACCACGGAGCAGGGCCTGCGCAAGAGCCTCGACGCGCTGAACGAAGAGGCCGAGATCCTCACCGAGAAGTTCAACAAGGCGCGGGTGGACTGGAAGGCTGCGCAGAAGGCCCAGCGGGACGCCACCAGGGCGGCGGAGACACTGCGCGCCCAGGCCGGCCCGGCCCGCGAGCAGCTCGGGCGGATGGCCGCCGCCACCTACATGGCCGGCGCCCCCGACGCGATCTTCGGTGCCGACGGCTCCCCGGAGGGGCTGTCCGAGCGCGCCTACCTCACCCAGAACCAGGCCGCCGCCGTCCAGGCCCTGAAGAAGCAGATCGACCGGGCCGAGGCCGCGCAGCGCACCGCCGAGGCCAAGACCGCGCAGGTCCAGAAGGCCTGGGAGGACGCCAAGAAGGCGCGCGCGGACGCCAAGGCCAAGGTCACCGAGGTGATGAAGCGCCTCGACAAGCTGACCACCACGAGCGCCCGCGACCCCCGCACCGGCCTCAGCGCGACGATCAAGGGCTCCGGCCTGCCCGCCAAGATGGCCCGCAAGGCGTACGGCAAGATCGGCTCCCCGTACGTGTGGGCCGCCGCCGGCCCGAGCAGCTTCGACTGCTCCGGCCTCGTCGTCTGGGCCTACGCCCAGGTCGGCAGGTCCGGCCTCCCGCACTACACCGGCGACCTGTACCAGCTCGGCACGAAGGTGTCCCGCGGCGCGCTCCGCTCCGGCGACCTGGTCTACTTCGGCGGCAACCTCCACCACATGGGCATCTACCTCAGCGACGGCAAGTACCTGCACGCCCCGCAGACCGGCGACGTGGTGAAGATCTCCAAGCTCTCCGACCGCTCCGACTACGCGGGCGCCAACCGCATCTCCTGACCGGCCCTCCCACGCGGCCCCTCGATCGTCGGGGGCTTCCTGCGGCGCGGTAGGAAGCCCCCGGCGTTTTTTTGGTATTTTTCTCCTCCTTCGGGCCTGGCGGCCCTCCATCGTCGAAGAACACGTGCGATCGCTGCATCGCATCCGACTCGCCTGGCGGCTCGCTGCGCGATCAGGTTCTCGCTCCGCTCGAACCTGCCTTCGGTCGCGATCGCGACGCTTGGGTCGTTGCGTGGTTGCTGCGCCGGTTGATGTCGTTGGACACGCCGGCCCGCCCGTTCCGGGCTCCGGTCGTGGGCGTCTGGGGGGCTAGGTCAGGCCCTCTTGGGCGAGTTGGTCTATGACGGGGCGGTCGCCGGGGAGCCAGGCGACCTCGTAGAGCTCGTGCGGGGCCAGCCAGCGTAGGGCCAGGTGTTCCAGGGGCCGGGGTTCTCCCTCGATGATCTCGGCCGTCCAGATGCGGAGGACCGCCTTCTCGCTCAGGCGCCAGTCGCCGCCGACGCGGCGGCGCAGCCGGACCTTGATCGCCAGTTCCTCGTGGCACTCGCGGACCAGGGCGTCCTCGTCCGACTCGCCCGGATCGACCTTTCCGCCCGGCAGCTCCCAGCCGCCCGCCATGTGCGGCGGCTCGGCCCGCTGCGCGCTGAGCAGCCGTCCGTCCGCGATGATCGCCGCACCCACGACCACGAGATCGATCGCGATCAGCCCCTCTCCGTCACGGCGGCCCGCGGGCCGCGCTCGCCCCGTGCGGCGTCGGCCAGCCGCGTCGCGTCCTGGACGATCTCCTCCAGATGGCCGCCGTGCGCGCCGCGCCAGTAGACCTGCCCGCAGTCGGCGCAGCGGCCGTAGACGTCGTAGTTGCGGCGCGTCCCCGCCTCCAGGCGGCTCTCGACCTCGCTCTTGTCGACCGGGACCAGCTCGCCGTTGCAGGCCGTGCAGCGGGTCCACGGGTGCAGGACGGGCGCGAACCGGTCGAGCAGGTCGCGGAGCTGGTCGTCCGGCCGGGAGCCGCGGACGTAGGCGCCGAACCACAGCGCCCGGCGCCGCAGGAGGCCGCGGTCCTGGGTGAGCAGGACGCGGCGCTCCGCGTTGGCCTGGACGACGAGCGCCGGGTCGTCCATGTCGTTGTGGTAGGCCGTGTCCAGGCCGAGGAGGCGCATGCGCCGCGCCAGGGTGCCGAGGTGGACGTCCAGCAGGAAGCGCGGCGCGTCCCGGCCCGGGTCGAGCGGGACGGCCTGGGGGCGCGGCACCGCCGCCACCTGCGCCTCGTCGCCCGCCTCCGGGCGGACGGACGGTTCGACGCGGGCGCCGCCGATCGTCATCGGACCGGCCTCGGGCAGCGGCACGCCGAGCGACTCCACGAGATGCCCGAGCGTGGACGTCCCGTCGCACGGCACCCGGTTCACGGCCTCCCGCCGGGTCGCGGGCAGGAACATCAGCAGTTCGCCGGCCACGCGGATCGTCATCTCGGACTCCACGCTGATCAGCATGCCACGTCACTCCGACGTTCCCCGACGCGTCGACGGCGGGTCCGGCGTACTCCCCCGCGGCTCAGGAGCGGCGGGCGGCCAGTTCGCCGACCTTCTTCTTGAAGTCGGGGCGCGCGAGCGGGCGGGTCACGCCGACCCAGTCCGACCGCTTGTAGGTCTTCACGCCGATCGCGGGCACGCACGTCGAGCAGGACGCCACGATCATCTTGCCCTTGCCGATGACCATCCCGACATGGCCCGGATTGTCCGAAGACGTTCCCGGGCCGGAGTTGAAGAACACCAGGTCGCCGGGCTGCTCCTTGCCCTTGGCGATCTTCTCGCCGAAGGGCCACTGCTGGAACGTCGTCCGCGGGAGGTTCAGGCCGACCTGCCGGTAGGCGGCCTGGATGAGGCTGGAGCAGTCCCACGCGTCCGGGCCGTTCGCACCGAAAACGTACGGCTTGCCGCGCTGCGCCATCGCGAACTGGATGATCTGCTCGACGAGGTCGCCGATGTTCGCGGGCAGCTCGTTGTCGTCGCAGTTGACGCCGTTCGCCTGGACGACCTTGAACTCGCCGCCGGCATAGCGCTTCGCCCAGTCGAGGACGAGGTCGACGTAGTCCGACGAGTGGTTGTACTGGAAGATCGCCGTCTTCATCCGCTGCGGGGCGCCGTTGTGCTTGAGGTAGGCGGCCGCCGAGGGGATCGCGTCCGCCGGGTCGTAGCGGTCCTTCTTGCCGTCCTTGTTCCCGTCGACGCCGAACGACGTGAACGTCGCGGCGAGGAACTGCATCGGGCCGCCCGCGCCCGCGTAGTTCTCCCCGCTGCCGACGCCGGGGAGCGAGGACCGGCCGTGGTCGGTCTCGACCTTGCCGATGCCGGCCAGCACGTTCCACGGGATGCCGTACTTCTTGCCCGCCTCCTCGTACAGCTTCAGGTAGTTCGCGGGGACGGCCTTCGCGTCGTTCGCCGCGGCGGGCTGGGCGTCGGCGCCGGCGACGTCCACGCAGTTCCCGCCGCCGCCGATCCCGCCGCCGAACATGAACTGGCTCGCGCCGAACAGGATCGGGACGAACACCAGCGCGACGAACAGCGTCGCGGCCGCACCGAGGCCGCCCGCGAACAGCAACCGGCGCGGGCTCATCCGGTGTCACCCGCCTGGCCGGCGTCGGCGGGCGCGAACGAGTACACCTTCAGCGAGCCGCCGTCGCGCGCGACGGTCACCGCGTACTGCTTGCTGTCGGTAGTGTCCTTGCCGCCCTTGGTGAGCTGCTGCCGGCCCGTCACCAGGAAGATGACCGAGTTGTTCTCGATGGTGCGCACCTGGTCGACGGACGCCGAGCCCTGCGCGACGACCTGCTCGCGGCGGCGCTCCTCCACCAGGCCCGGCGTCGCGGCGTCGCCTCCGAGCTGCCGGGTCAGGTCGTCGGTGGCCAGGCCGGACAGGCGGCCCATGTAGGTCTCGGGGGTCTCGTCGTAGCGGTACGTCCCGTAGGCGGCGACGAACCGCTGGGCCATGTCCGCCGCCGTGGCGAACTCCTGCCGGGAGAACGGCAGCAGCCGGTAGATGTCGAAATCGCCCGGGTTCACGGCGTTCTGGATGCCGGGCGGCGGGGACTGCGGGCCCGGCGGGCCCGCCGTCGGCGTGGCGCTCGGCCTCGCCTCCCGGTCTTCGCCGCCGTGGTCGGGCGAGGCGACGGTCAGGTAGATGCCGACGACGGCGAGCACGACCACGAGCCCCGCGAACAGGAGCTTGCGCCGGCGGTCGTTCAGGTTCACCGGTCGTCCCCGCCGGACTCACCGGACGGACGGTCGACCGGGCGCAGCCAGAACGGGATCGGCGGGCTCTCCTCGGAGCCGCGCCGGCCCCACAGCGGCGGGGGCTGCCGCCGCCCGCCCGGGTTCTGCGCCGGCGGTGTCCCGTTCCCGCTGGACGAGCCGCCGCCGCCGGAACCGCCGCGCTGCCTGGGGACATTCGCCGCAGGCGACCCACCGCCGGAACCACCGCCGGAACCGCCGGAACCGCCGCTCGAGCCGCCTCCGGAGCGGCCTCGGCCGCGTTCCACCGAGCCGCCCGAGCGTCCGGCGCCGCCGAACCAGCCGCCGCCACCGCCGGACCCACCGCCGTTACCGCCACCGGAACCGCCCGAGCCGCCGCCGGAACCACCACCGCCGCTGACGCCGCCGCCGTTGCCGCCGCGTCCCGACCAGGTGGTCGGCCGGACGGTGCCCGCTCCCGGACCCGTGCCGGACGACGGCTTCCCGCCGCCGGCCGCGGCTCCAGCGCCCGCACCGCCGCCGCCCTTCGCCACCGAGACGCCGCCCGGCCGGTCGGCCGCCGTCCCGCCGTCCGTCCGCCCGTCGCCGCGCGCGCCCGCGCGGGTCGGCAGGTTCAGCGGCGGCGCGCCGCGCCTGGACCGTCCCCGTGAGGCCGCCACGGCACCGCCCGCGCCGCCCGCGCCGCGCGGCTTCGCCGCCAGCACCGGCGCCTCCTCCGGCGACGGGCCCTCGCCCGTCCCGGCGGCCGCCCGCCGGTCCGCGACGGCGACCGCGGTGCCGGGCGTGACATCGCCCTGCGCCGCTGGCGCCACGCCCTCGGACGCCGCCTCGCGCTTCGCCCACCGGGCCAGCCGGTACCCGGCGGCGCCCGGCACGACCGCGCCGGCGACCCCGGTGGTGCTCCGGCGCGCCTCCGCGACCGACTTGTTGAGCTGGGCCTCGCTCTTCTCCCGCGACCCGACCGCCGAGTAGCCGACGGCGGAGAACAGGTGCTGGAACGGCTTGCGATAGATGAACGCCGCGAACGTCACGAGCGCGATGAGCAGGACCTGGAGCCCCCACGGCAGCGTCTCACCGAGGATCAGGCTGTACGCCCACAGCAGCAGCGACAGCACACCGATCAGCGCCGCCTGTTTGAGCAGCATCGACAGCAGCAGTTCGAGCCATCGGACGGCGATGACCCGTCCGATGCCCGGATGTATCCCGATCCCGAGGAAGATCGGCCCCGCGACGAGCAGCAGCAGGAACGCGATCTTCACGACGATCAGCGCGATCGCGATGACCATGATGAGCAGCCCGGCGACCAGCGCCGCGAACAGGCCGCCGAACGCGACCGCCAGCCGGTTCTGCCAGTTCTTGCCCTGATACAGGGCATACGTCTGCGGGTAGTTGTCCTTGATGTTCTTCGTGACGTCCTTGTAGGCGTCGGCCTTCTTGCCGAGGTCGACCTTGTTGCCGCCGTAGGTCTCCGGCAGATCGACCGCCTGCGACCACAGCAGCTTGTCGGCGTTCTCCTTGACGATCTTGGCGTTGGGGTCGGTCGTGCCGAACTCGCCCTGCAGCCACGGCTTGCAGACCAGCGCCACCCACAGCCCGTTGGCGTTGCGGGTCGTCGCGTCCAGGTTCTGCGAGGTCGCCGGATCGGGCTTGCCGTCCGGCCTCGGTATGCACGTCCCGCCCTTGGTGTCGCTCTGCGGCAGCGCCGCGTTGAACGCGGCGCTCGTCGCCTCCGACGTCTTCGTCCCGAGCGTGGTGAAGTCGGCGGGGCGCGCGACCAGCCAGATGAGCGCCACCATCGCGGCGACCATCCAGATCACGCCCTCGGTGACCTTGCTCGCCCGCTTGCGGACCAGCCCCCACCAGGCGAGCCACATCGCGCCGAGGATGACCACCCACGACCAGTAGCGCGCGTTGAACGTCTTGCCGATGTTGCTGATGACGCCGTCGACGGTGTCCTTGAGCCAGCCGAGCAGCGAGTCCGACGCGGCGGCCTGGTAGACGCTGATCGTCGTCCGGTCGACCGTCCGGACGATCGTGAACGTCGTGTTGGCGAGGGCGTTGCCCATCAGCGCCATCGCGTCCGAGCAGTCCATGTCGACCGCGTACCAGGTCTGCCCGGCCATGCCGTAGCGGTCGTAGTACGTCAGCTGCTCGACGGAGGTCTTCTGCAGCTTCTCGTTCGGGTAGTCGGGCGGCTTGATCATGCCGTCCGTCCCGGACCCGTACGCCTCGGGGGCGGGGCTGTCGGCCGGCCGGCACGGGCTGTTCGGGGAGAACGGCCCCGCACTCGCCATCGGCGACAGGAGGACGACGAAGATCGCCGCCACCAGCATCACGAGGACCGAGCGGCGGGTGCGCGGACGCGGCCGGAGGCGCCGGCGGCGGCCTGGGCGGTCCAGGACCGCGCGGTCGAGCCCTTCGCCGGGCGAGCGCTGCAGGCGCGCGTTCGTCCGGTCGCGGGGACCCCTCATCGACTGACCTCCTCGACCTCGGCCCCCGGCACGGTGAGTTCGGACGCGCCCGGACGGGACCGGGTCGGGTTGGTGTCCAGCCAACGCTGCAGTTCCTCGGAGATCAGGTCGACGCCGATACGCCCCGCTCGGCCGTCGAGGTCACGGAAGATGCATTCGCCGTTGCCGAGGTTGCGCAGCACGGCCTTGTGCTCGTCGGACGCCTCGACGCCGAGCAGCGACATGACGTTGCCGACCTCGACCCGTTCGGTGGAACGGAACGAGAACACCGACGACAGGCAGTTCGTCACCTGTTCGTTCAGCAGGTCCCCCGCGTTCTGGGAGACCAAGATCAGGGCGGTGTTCCGGGATCGTCCCATGCGGGACACCTCCGGCACCAGCTTCGCGCCCTCGGGTGTCGAGGTGATCGCCCACGCCTCGTCCAGGAAGATCGCCTTGGGCACCCGGCGGTCGAGGCCGTGCATGAGCCGCCGCGCGAACTGCGACACCAGGTACATCAGCGCCACCGACAGCCGCTGCTCGTAGGAGTAGTCCTCCCGCGGGATCGTGACGTCGGGCAGGGTGAGGCCGCCGAGCGTGAACACGGTCGTCCAGCCCTGCGTGTCGATGCGCTCCCCGCCGGACGGGTCGAAGCACAGCCGCGCGAGCTTCATCTCCGACATCGAGCGGAGCACCGCGCCGAGGTTCTTGGACGCGGGGTCCTGCGACGCCTCCAGATGGTCGACGACCCGGCCGAGCGACGGCCGCTCCGCGTTGGCGACCGCGCCGACCGCCTGGATCATCGCGGACTCGCGCTCCTCCGACATCCGCGGCAGCAGCAGCCGCAGCGTCTCGGTCGCCATCGTCTTCATCGTGGCGAGGTCGTCGCCGAACGAGAACGGGTCGAGCAGGCCGGGCGCGGCCGACCCGAGCGGCAGGATGCGCGCCCTGCGCCCCCGCGACTTCAGCAGCTGGACGAGCGACTCGGCGTCCCCCTTCGGGTCGATCGCCGCGATCGTCACGCCGCGCAGCGCCATCTGGTAGATCAGCAGCAGCGCGAGCGTGGTCTTGCCGCCGCCCGGCTCCCCGGTGATCGCCACCGCGGTCGGACGGTTCCGGGCCGCCGCGACCAGCGGGTCGAAGTGCACGATGGACCGGGCCCGGCCGAGCGTCTCGCCGATGTAGGGGCCGATCCAGCCCTCCTGCTCGTCGTCCGGACGGTCGCCGAGGTCGACGGTCGCGATGGGCATGCCGCCCGCGATCGTCCGCAGCGGCTGCCGCTGCGCGTAGGCGTTCAGCCGGATCTGGTCGCCCGGCAGCGACTCCAGGAACAGCGAGAACTGGTCGCCGGTCGAGTTGACGACGTCGATGCCGATGTCGCGGTAGTGCTCCACGACCGCGTCCACCCGCCGGGCGAGCAGCTCCTCGGTCGGCGCGGACACGATCAGCCGGTGCCACCCGTACACGAACGGCAGCCGCTCCTTGGTGATGCCGTGCTCCAGCATCCGGGCGGCGTCGATCTGCTCCGCGAGCGCGATCGGCGCCTCCGCGCCCGCCTCCCGGATGTGCTGGTCCATGTCGCGGGCGTGCGCGAGTTTCCGCGAGACGTCCTTGGACGCCTTCGCCGGCGGGATCAGCTTCATCCGCGCGCTGATCTCCACCGGGAACGGAAGCGCGTCGGAGTAGTGGAGCCAGGGCTCGCCGTCCGGGAACGGCATCATGTCCGGGAACCGGGCGAACGACAGGTACGCGACATACGACTGGGCGGTGGCGCTGCCGCCCGCGCCCGTGAAGTTGGGCTGCTCGATCCGCAGGTAGGAGCGCCCGTTGTGGATGGCGCCCTCGACGAGCGACTCGATCTCGCCCTTGCCCCACGTCCTGCGCGCGACGGCGGACGGCGGCGGATCGGCCAGCGACCCCGTCACCGCGTGCTGGAACAGCCACGCCACCTCGGTCGAGGTGGCGTGCCGGGCGTAGAGGGCGGACCCGCCGAGCGCGCGCCCGACCCGTTCGGCCTGCTCCGTCCAGCGCGCGATCTCCTTCTTGTCGATCGCGTCGTCGTGCACGCCCAGCACGTTCTCGCTGCGCTTGTAGAAGCCCAGCATCTGCGACAGCACCCCGCCCGACAGGTGCGCGCCCATGCCGCGCGGCCCGAGCCGCACCCCGAGGTAGACCTCCTTGGTCCAGAAGTCCTTCGCCCAGACGTGCGCGTAGGTCTCCTCCAGGTACTCCCGCCACCCGGCGCCGCCGTCGGACGTCCGGTCCAGGGCGAGCGCCCATTCCGCGGCCGGGTACGTCCGGTGCGCGATCCGCAGGTGGACCTCGGCGTCCTGCATCCGGATGCCCGCGAGCGCGATCGTGATGTTGGTGGCGAGCGCCTCGCGCTCCTCACCGGTGGTGAACTCGTACGTCACCGTCGGCAGGCGGAAGTACGCCCAGGCGGCGTTGTCGGTGAACAGCACCCTGTCGTCGAAGTACCGGACGGCCAGCCGGCTGGACTTGCTCATGCCGTCCTCCCGCCGTCGGTTCCGACCGGTGCGCGCCGCCCGTCCCCGGCGGGCGTCCGGGGGTGGGCGGCGCTCATCGATTCTCCCGTCGGACGGGCGGCCGCGCAGGGCTGCCCGGGAGAGTCTTTGCGGTCCGGACGGTCATGAACGTCAGGCGCGTCCGCCAGGGACGCCGGGTTCACCGCGGTCTCCGCTCGATGCCCGCGAGGGGCGCTCATCGGGTGGCCTCCTGCTCCTGCTGAAGCTCCTGGTAACGCTCGGGCATGACGGTGAAGCCACCGGCGACCACACCGGCGAGGGCGAGATAGGCGCGCCGCGTCGGCGTCCGCAGCGATTTCAGCTCGTTGCGCGGGGCGCGGTCCATGCTCAGGTGATCATCCCACGGGATGCGCACCAGGGCCCGGCACCGCCCGCGCGCCACGGCCTCGGCCTGCTCGACGTCGTCCATGCTGCGGCGGCTCACCCCGTTGATGACGGTGACCGCGCGGGACCGCAGTTCCTCGTAGCCGTGGCCGTCCAGCCACTCGAACGTCATCGCGACGGCGCGCGGCGCGTCCGCGCTGGCCGGGGCGACCAGCACGATCTGGTCGGCGTAGGGCAGCACCCGCGCGACGACCGCGGCGGCCGCGTCCAGCAGCGTCACCGAGTAGAACCGGTCGATGGTCCGGATCGCCAGCGCGTAGTCCCGGTCGTCGAGCGCCTGCAGCGGGTTCTTGCCCGCCGCGATGACATCGAGCCCCGACTTGGCCTGCGACGTGTACCGCCTCATGGCCGTGAGGCTGCCGACCTGATCGGCGCGCGTGATGAGCCCGGTGAGCGTCTCGTTGGTGTCGCTGCGCGTCCGGCGCGCCAGCGCACCCGGCCCGGGGTTCACGTCGATCGCGACGACGGGCTCCCCGTTGTGCTGCGCGAACGTGTGCCCCAGCATCAGCGCGGTGACGGTCTGCCCGGCGCCTCCGGTGCACCCGAGCACGACCACGTGCCGCGTCCCGTGGAACGGCTGCTGGAGCCGCTGCTGGTACTCGGCGTCGACCTCGCCGTGCCCGCCGCCGACCGCGTGGATGAGCCGCCGCAGCCCGCCGCTCGTGACCTCGTGCTCGGGCCCCGGCGGGGTGATCGCGGGCCCGGACGGCGGCGGCGCGGGCGGCGGCGGCAGCGGACGCGGCCGGACGGGCGACGCCGGCTGCGACCGCACCTCCCTGGGCGGCGCCTGCTCCTCCACGGGCGGCGCGGGCTCGGGCACCGGAGTCGGCGGCGCGGGCGGCGCCGCGGCCCCCTCGGCCGCGGGCCGCATCGGCCTGGACAGCCCCTCCGACCACGGCTTGGGCGGCTCCCGGCGCGGCGCCGGCGGCTGCCCGCCCTGCGCCCCGAACGCCCCGGGCACCACCGGCACGTCCGGCCGCGTCGCGGGCGGCGGCGCCCACGGTGGCGGCACCGGCGGCCCGGCGACCCTCCTGTCCCCCGCCTCCCCGGAGGCCGCGCCTCCCGCCCCGGACACCGGAGGCACGGCGTTCCCGGCCGTCCGCTCAGTGGCCGGACGCTCAGCAGCCGGAACGCGCACCTGAGGCGTCGCCTCGCCCGGCCGCCGCCCTTCGCCCTGCTGCGACTCACCCTGCGCACCCACCGCCTTGCGTCCGGCAACCCGCACATCAGACGAGTCACCCACCCCCGGAACACGCCGCTCCCGCCCTGCCTCCGCAGGCCCGGACGCAGCGGCCGCAGGCTGCCCGGCCTGAGAACCAGGCGCGGACGCTTGACCGGCCCCCCGCACGTCGGGCGCGCCGCCGGGAGTCTGGGCGGTCGGCGGGGGCTGAGCGCTCACCTGCTGCGACCGCTCCCGAGCGTCCTGCTCCGCAGGCGCAGACGCAGCGGCCGCAGGCTGCCCGGCCTGAGAACCAGGCACGGACGCTTGACCGGCCACTCGCACGTCGGGCGCGTCGCCGGGAGTCTGGGCCGTCGGCGAAGACTGAGCGCTCACCTGCTGCGACCGCTCTCGGGCGTCCTGCTGCGCAGGCGCAGACGCGGCGGCCGCGGGCCGTTCGGCCGGAGAACCGGGCGCGGGCGCTTGTCCGGCCGCGCCCGCCTCGGGCGTGTTGCCGGGGGTCTGGGCGGTCGGTGGGGGCTGAGCGTTCGCCTGTTGCTGTTGCTCCGGCGGCGTGTCGGGACCCCTAGAAGCCGATGCTTGACCGGGCGCCCATACTACGGACGGGTCGCCGGCGGCTGGAGTACGCGGCTCCTGGGTGGCCTCAGCCGCAGTCGCGGGGGCCGGACGTTCGGTGCTCGCGGCAGGGGTGTGGGTGGGCGCCTCTTGAGAGCCCGGTGCGGGGGCTCGGCCGGCTACGCGCACGTCGGACGGGTCGGCGGGCTTCTGCGGGGTCGGTGGCCTCGCTGGTGTCGCCGGGCTGCCCGCCTGCTGGGGGCGGCTCGGCGCGGGGCCCGGAACCTGGGAGGGCGGAGCATGACCGGGTGCCTGCGCTGCGGACGGGTCGCCGGGGGGCTGGGCGGCGGGTGGGTTTGCCCATGCCGGCGGGGGCTGAGCGCTCGCCTGCCGCGGGTCGGCGGGGGCGTTGGCTATCTCCTCGGCGGCCCGGCGGATGGCGGCCGGGTTCTGCTGGGGGATGTCGGGGCGGGTGGCGGGGGCGGCCTGCCAGAACTCGGCGGGGGCGCCCGGGCGGCGGACGCCGGAGGCCAGGGCGCGCTTGCCGGAGCCCGCGGCGGTCTCCAGGCGGGGGGTCGCCGGGGGGCGTTCCGCCTCGGCGGGGACGGGCAGGACGTCGTCCTCGTGGGAGATGTCGCGGGTGCTGCGGCGCCAGGGCTTCGGCGGCGCCGCCGCGGCCTGGGCGGCGTAGTCGGCCAGGGGCGGCGGGGCCGCGGCCGCCGCGGGGCGGGGCAGGCGGGCCGGGAGGGGGGTCGGCGCGGGCTCCCGGCGGCGCTTGCGGTGGGCCTTGACGGCGGCGCGCTCCATCGCGGCGGGGGCCTCGGCGCGGCGCCACACGCGGGCGACGATCACCACTTCGCGGGGTTCGCGGATCGGGGTGAGGCGGCACCAGGTGCGCGGCTCGGCGAGGTAGCGGCTGTGCGAGAGCAGCAGTTCGGTGAGGCGCTTGCCCTCGATGACCGGCCGCGTCGCCATCCAGGTCAGGAAGCCCGGCGGGACGATGTAGAGGACGTGCCACGGCGACTCGAAGGGGATGCCGACGAGCCTGAGCAGGAGGATCCACGGCACGAACACGCCGAGGAACACGCCGATCTGGACGAGCGGCAGCGGCATCGGCAGCCGCAGGTCGTACAGCTTGTAGAGCCGCTTCTCGATGCGCCAGATGTTCGTGTACGTGGGTAGATCCACGCCCCTACTCCCCTAACTGCGCTCCCGGACGATCAGGAGACGTCCACACCGAGGGCCTTGGCGATCGCCTTGGCCGTCGTCTCGATGATGTTCGGCACGTAGAAGACCACTCCGATTCCGATCGCCAGCACGATGAATTGGACGAAGCGCGTGATCTCGCGGGTGAACAGGAAGAAGATCGCCACAATGGAGACGATCACGAGGAACAGCGGGCCGAATATCTGGCGGAGCCAGTCGGCGAGCTGGTCGGTCTTGAGTTCGTCGTCCGCCAGGATTTCGTACGGAATCGACGCCATGAGGTGTTGCAGCATCGACTGACTACCTTCCTTGGTCGGCGGATTCGGGGGTTGGACGGTTCAATTCGCGGCCTCTCATGACGTGTTCGGTTCCGTGGTGCCGCGAATGTCGCGCACGAGCCAGGTCGTGCCCTTCTTGACCATGGCGAGCTGGTAGGTCTGCTCCAGCTCACCGCCGCCGCCCCCGGCGAGCTGCCACACCACCGTCGCGGTGACGGTGCGCCCGCCGTCGGGGCCCTTCGGCGCGACGACCTCCTTGACCTGCACGAACGTGACCGAGTTGGCGAGACCGGCGATGGTCGTCCCGTCGGAGAACCGGGACAGGGCCTCCTGGTTGCCGGTCGCGTACTCCTGGAAGAAGGTGCCGAGGAAGGGCTTGAGCTCGTTCTCCAGCGCGGTGTCGCGGTCGTCGACGCCGCCCTGCGGGAGCTGGGCCTTGGTCGGCGGGGGAAGAAGTGCGGGACGGGCCGACACGACGAGGGAGCCGCTCGTGTCGGCGTACACGGGAACGGCGAGGCGCAGCCACCGGTCGGCGGTGCGGGCGAGCAGTGTCACGGTCGCGTTGTGGGCGTCCCGCGCGTCCACTCCGGCGACCTGGACGGACTGCACCTGCATCTTCCCGACGCTGTTCCAGCCGAATTGCGCGTCGGCGCCGTCGGGCAGGAAGGTGCGCAATTGCGCCTCGCGGGCGGGGGCGTTCTTCTGGTCGTAGTTCAGATAGACGTTGGCGAACTGGAGGGCGAACGCGCCCGCGGCGCTGCTGGGGAACGCGGCGCTCTTCGGCGGCTTGGCCGCGGTGGTGCCCCCGCCGCCGGACGAGTCGTCGGCGGTGAACCGCTCGAACGGGGCGCGGACGCCGTTGACGAGGACCACGATGATCAGCGCCCACAGCACGGCGCGGCCGGCCCACACCCACCAGCGGCCGCCGGAACCGCCCCAGCGGCCGCCGCGCGGGCCGCCGCGGCCGCGGGGCCCGGGGGGCTCGGGCAGGTCCCACGACGGGTCGGCGGAGGACGCGAGCGCCCGGCCGGGCGCCGCGGTCTCCTCGACTACGGCGGTGTCACGGCCGCGTCCCGCGGCCGACCTGCGAGCCATCCTGCCTCCGCTCGCGCCTCGCCCCCGGTCGGCGCGCTCCCGTGCTGCCTGTGCTGCCTGGTCGTGTTCCGGTGGCTTTTCCGAACCCACCTCGGGCCCAGGGTAACCACGGGCGTCAATTGTTCCAGCGCATCGCAGCGATGCACAGCCCCGGCGCGCGGTTGTGGATAATGCAATCCACCTCAGCAGGAACGGGGAGGATTGCCAAACGGTGACGATCCCCTATCCAAGGCTCCGAAGAGTGCGCAGGTCCAGGTTTCGGACAAGCGGCACGACTCGGTTGTTGCTTGGTGACCGGGTCGCGGCAACGGCCGCCGGTTGTTCCCGAAAGAAACCGACAATGTGTCACATTCGCGACATCTCACGCCAAAACGCCCAGCTCACTGACCCCATGGGTCCCGAAGCGACCCGCTGTTGCCAAAATCACACTGGTCACGGCCGTTGTCAGACCCCGGCAGGCCGGTCGCCGGGGGTCGTCAGACGTTGAAGCGGAACTCCACGACGTCGCCGTCCTGCATCACGTACTCCTTGCCCTCCATCCGGACCTTGCCGGCGGTCCGGGCGGCGGCCATGGAGCCGGCGTCGACGAGGTCGCCGAAGGAGACGATCTCGGCCTTGATGAAGCCGCGCTGGAAGTCGGTGTGGATGACGCCGGCGGCCTCCGGCGCGGTGGCGCCCCTGCGGATCGTCCAGGCCCGCGCCTCCTTGGGCCCGGCCGTCAGGTAGGTCTGCAGGCCGAGGGTGCCGAACCCGATCCGGACGAGCTGCGACAGGCCCGACTCCTCCTGGCCCATGCTCTGCAGCAGTTCGAGCGCCTCGTCGTCGGGCAGCTCGATCAGCTCCGCCTCGATCTTGGCGTCCAGGAAGATCGCCTCGGCGGGGGCGACCAGGTCGCGCAGGCGCGCGCGCAGCGCCTCGTCGGTCAGCTCGCCCTCGTCGAGGTTGAAGACGTAGAGGAACGGCTTGGCGGTGAGCAGGTGCAGCTCGCGCAGCAGCGCCAGGTCGATGCCGGCCTTGTCCGCGCCCGCGAAGAGCGTGACGCCGTCGTTCAGCAGCTTCTGCGCGGCGTTGACGGCGTCGACGACGGCGAGCTTGTCCTTGTCCTTCTTGGTGCGCGCCTCCTTGTCGAGGCGCGGCAGGGCCCGCTCGATCGTCTGGAGGTCGGCCAGGATCAGCTCGGTGTTGATCGTCTCGATGTCGCGGGACGGGGCGACGTCGCCGTCCACGTGCGTGACGTCCGGGTCCTCGAACGCGCGGATGACCTGGCAGATCGCGTTGGTCTCGCGGATGTTGGCGAGGAACTTGTTGCCGAGGCCCTGCCCCTCGGACGCGCCCTTGACGATGCCCGCGATGTCGAGGAACTCCATCGTCGCCGGGATGATCTTCTGCGAGCCGAAGATCTCCGCCAGCGCGTGCAGGCGCGGGTCGGGCACCCCGACCACGCCGACGTTGGGCTCGATGGTCGCGAACGGGTAGTTGGCGGCCAGCGCGTCGTTCTTGGTCAGCGCGTTGAACAGGGTGGACTTGCCGACGTTGGGCAGCCCGACGATTCCGATGGAGAGGCTCACGGCGGTCAAGTCTATGAGCGCGCGGGGACCCCTCGTACGCCGCGCGTGCCGCCGCGCGTGCTGCCGTGAAACCGCCGCGAAACTCCGTCCGTCCCGCCGGATGTCCGGAACGCGGCGTCCGCCGGGCATCGGCGCGTCGCGGTCGCGCTTCGCCGCCGCGCTGCCACGATGAGCGGATGGACCTCGCGCTCCTCGCCGGCCTGCTCCTCGGCGCCGTCTTCGGCGCCGTCGCCGGGTACGCGCTGGCGACGAGCAGGCAGGCGAGCAGGCACGGCGCGCTGATCGCGCGGGCGCGGGCGGCCGAGGAGAAGCTCGCCTACGCCGAAGACCGGATGGCCGAGCACTTCGAGAGCCTGTCCGCGAAGGCGCTGGACGCGAGCAACCAGCGGTTCCTGGAGCTGGCGGACGCGCGGCTCAAGGCCGCCGGGGTCGAGGCGGCGGGCGAGCTGCAGCGCCGCGAGCAGGCCGTCGAGCACCTGGTCGCGCCGCTCAAGGAGACCCTCGCCAAGGTCGAGGAGCAGCTCCGCGAGGTGGAGACGGGCCGCCGCGAGTCGCACGCGATGCTGGCCAGGCAGGTCGAGTTCGTCCGGCAGAGCTCCGACCAGCTGCGCCGCGAGACCCAGTCGCTCGTCCGGGCGCTGCAGCGGCCCGAGGCGCGGGGACGCTGGGGCGAGCTGCAGCTGCGCCGGGTGGTGGAGCTGGCGGGCATGACGCACCACTGCGACTTCGACGAGCAGGCGAGCGCCGTCACGGCCGACGGCACGGTGCGTCCCGACATGGTGGTGCGGCTGACCGGCGGCAAGAGCATCGTGGTCGACTCCAAAGTCTCCCTGGCCGCCTACCTGCAGGCCGCCGAGAGCGGCGATCCGGTGCGGCTGGACGCGCACGCACGCCATCTGCGCGACCACGTCGACCGCCTGGCGGCCAAGTCGTACTGGCAGGCGTTCAGCCCCGCGCCGGAGTTCGTGGTCCTGTTCATCCCCGGCGAGGCGTTCCTCGCCCCGGCGCTCGACCGCGACCCCGGCCTGCTGGAGTACGCGATGCGCCGCCGGGTGCACATCGCCACGCCGACCACGCTCATCACCATGCTGCGGACGGCGTCCTACGCCTGGCAGCAGGCGGCCCTCTCGCGGAACGCCCGTGCGGTCTTCGAGCTGGGCAAGGAGCTGTACGAGCGGCTCGGCACGATGGGCCAGCACGTCGACGAACTGGGCCGCGCGCTCACCGGTGCCGTCAAGTCCTACAACCGGACGGTCGGCTCCCTGGAGACGCGCGTGCTCGTCAGTGCGCGCAAGCTGAACGAGCTGGGCGTGGTGGAGGACGGCCTGGAGGGCCCTCGTCCCGTCGAGGAGAGCCCCCGCGCGCTCTCCGCGGCCGAGCTCGCCGCGGAGGACCACCTCCCGGACGGCCTGCGAGACGGCCTCCGGGACGGCGGAGAGCTCCGGCCCGCACAAACCCCGGAAGCGGTAGGTTTCGACGCAGAGGCCATCCCCGAGCAGATCGACCGGCGCGACCGTCCCGAGCGGAGCGGACCGGGGAGTGCGGGGGATCCCTCCCCCACGGCGAAGGGGTGGCGATGAGTTCATCGACGGCACGCGGCGCGCCCGGCGGCGCCTCGCCGGCTCCGGGGGGTCCCGTGGGACGTCAGCACGGCGCCGCACCGCGTCCGCGCTCGCGCGCCGCGGGGAGCCCGGTCACGCTGACCGGACGCGGCGGCATCGTCGTCATGTTCGCCGCCGGGGTGGTCTGCGGGCTGCTGTCGCGCTGGTTCGACGTGCCGCTGCTCGCCGGCGCCGGGTTCGCGATCGGCTGCGCGCTGGCCGCGTTCGCGACGCGTCCCGCCGACCTGCTGACGCTCGCCGTCAGCCCGCCGCTGGTGTTCTTCGCCGCCACCTTCACGGTCGTGTTCGCGACCACGCTCGGCAACGGCTCGCTGCTGCGCGGCCTCACGGTCGGCGTCCTGGCCGCGCTGGCGGCGACCGCGCCGTGGCTGTTCTTCGGCACGCTGCTGGTGCTGGTGATCTGCCTGGCGCGGGGCCTCATGACCAACGTCCGCGAACTGCGCGACAAGCTCGTCGGGGTGCGTCTCTTCGAGAAGGAGGAGAACGAGAACCCCGTCCGGTGGGACGAGTCCCCCGCCACGACGCAGGAGCGCCGCCTCCACCACGGCGATGTCGACTAGCTCGATCGCCGTCGCCGTCGCCGGGGAAGGTGCGGGGGCCGTCCCGCCGCCGTCAGACCGCCGTGATGCGGAGGTCCTTGCGGAGTTCCTTGGGCAGGGAGAAGCGCATGCGCTCCTGGACGGACTCGATCTCCTCCGCCGCGCCGAAGCCCCGCTCGGCGAGCCAGGCCAGGACCTCCTGGACCAGGTCGTCCGGGACGGACGCACCGCTGGTGACGCCGACGGTGGTGACGCCCTCCAGCCAGGCGGGGTCGATCTGCTCGGCATAGTCGACGAGGTGGGCGCTGTCGGCGCCGTGCTCCTTGGCGACCTCGACCAGCCGGACGGAGTTGGAGGAGTTGGTGGAGCCGACGACGATGACGAGCTGGGACTGCGCCGCCATCTCCTTCACGGCGACCTGCCGGTTCTGGGTGGCGTAGCAGATGTCGTCGGACGGCGGGTCCATCAGCTTGGGGAACCGCTCGCGGAGCTTCTCGACGGTGGCGACGGTCTCGTCGACCGACAGCGTGGTCTGCGACAGCCACGCCACCTTCTCGGGGTCGCGGACCTGGACGTTGGCGACGTCGTCGGGGCCGTCCACCAGGTGGATGTGGTCGGGGGCCTCACCGGTGGTGCCGATGACCTCCTCGTGCCCCTCGTGGCCGATCAGGAGGATGTCGTAGTCCTGCGCGGCGAACCGCACGGCCTCCTTGTGGACCTTGGTGACCAGCGGGCAGGTGGCGTCGATGGTGCGCAGGTCGAGGCCCTTGGCCTCCTCGTGCACGGCGGGCGCCACGCCGTGCGCGGAGAACACGACGATCGCCCCCTCGGGGACCTCCTCGGTCTCGTCCACGAAGATGGCGCCGCGTTCCTCCAGCGTCTTCACCACGTGGACGTTGTGCACGATCTGCTTGCGGACGTAGATCGGCGCCCCGTACTTCTCCAGGGCGATCTCGACCGTCTGGACGGCCCGGTCGACGCCTGCGCAGTAACCACGCGGCTTGGCGAGCAGGACACGGCGCTGGCTGTTGGCGGTCATGGCTCTATCGTACGAGGGACCGGGGCAGCGGAGTGACCGGGCTGTGACCGACTCCATGCCGTTCTTGGACAGAATTCCATTAACCCGGGGAGACCCCGATCGCACCCATGGGGCAGAGTGGTCCCACGAGACGAGGCAGGAAGAGGAAGAGTCGATGACGAAATCGCCGCACCGCCTCAAGGAGCAGGTCCGGGACACGGTGGGCGAGCAGGTCCGCGATCTCCCGCTGCACGCCGTCCGGCTGGCCATGTTCGGTGTCGGCCGGGCGCTGCTGCTGGGCGACCGGCTCACCCGGGACTACAAGGAGATCACCGAGGGCGGTGGTGTGAAGCCGGTGCTCGGGCGGCTGCGCGACGACGTCCAGACCACGGCCGAGAAGGTCGTCGGGCGCGTGGCCGAGCGGGTCCGCGGCGAGGAGGCCGAGCCGGAGCCCGAGCCGGAGCCGGTCCGCCGGACCCGTCCCGCGGGCCGGACGGCCACCGCGCGCACGGCCGGCGACGAGATCTCCGTCGGCAAGCCCGGCGCCGGGCCGAAGCACGCGCCGAAGCACGCCAGGCCCGGGGTGCCGCCCAAGCCCGCCAAGCCGGGCGCGCTGGGACGCAGGCACGCCAAGCCGGCCGAGACGCAGGCCGACACGCCGGCCGACGCGCCGGCCGACAAGGGCGCGCCGATCGCCGAGCCCGCGCCGAAGCCGGTGCCGTCCGAGCCGAAGCCGGAGCCGGCCCCGCAGGCCGAGCCCGCCCCGGACCCGAGGCCCGCCGAGGCCGAGAAGCCGGCCGCGCCCGAGAGGCCCGCGCCCGCGCCCGCCAAGCGGGTGGAGCCCAAGCAGGCCGCCGAGGTCAAGCCCGAGCAGCCCGCGGAGGCCGAGCCGTCCGAGGCGACGGACGAGGCGACGGAGAAGGCGGTCGCCAAGGACGAGAAGGCGTTCGAGCCGAAGCCGGAGAACAAGCCGGCCGCCCCGGCGGAGGCCGCGCACATCGCCGAGGACCTGCCGGTCCCGAACTACGACACCGCGACGCTGCCGCAGCTGCGGGCGCGCCTGCGCGGCCTGTCCGTCGAGCAGGTGAAGCTGCTGCGCGAGTACGAGCGCAAGCACGCCGGCCGCGAGGACGTCGTCCGCATGTACGAGCGCCGCATCGCCAAGCTCAACGGCCTCAGCTGACGCCGCAGGCGACGAGAAGCCCCCGGCCGCCCCCGGGGGCTTCTCCCGTGTCAGGGCCCGCCGAGGAGCTTGTCGAAGGCGGGCAGCGCCGCCGCGACCAGCGCGCGCTCCGCGTCCGTCAGGTTCGCCAGCCGCTCGGAGAGGAACGCGAGCCGGCGCTCCCGCCCGTCGGCCAGCCGGTCCCGGCCCGCCGCGGTGATCCGGGCCGTGACGACGCGGGCGTCGGCGCCGTCCCGGCCGCGGGTGATGAGCTCATCGCGTTCGAGCCGGTTGATCTGGGCGGTCATGGTCGGCAGCCGGACGCCGTGCTCGGCGGCCAGCTCGGTCATCCGGCGCGGCCCGTGCTCCAGCGAGCCGAGCACGGACAGCTGCTGCGGCGTGACCGGCTGGTCGGTGCTCACCTGCCGCAGCATCAGCACCACGTGGCGCAGGCGCAGATTGAGCTGCTCGGCGAGCTCGCGTTCGGATGCGGTCACGTTCACTCCCTCGGGGTCGTCATGAGTAGTGTTCCTGCATGGCGATGGAGACCACGGCCGAATCCCCGGTTCCGGTGCGGGCGGTGCTGCAGGCGGTGAGCGGCTGGATCGGCAGGCTCGGCCGGATCTGGGTCGAGGGCCAGATCACCGATCTCAACGCCCGCGGCGGGACCGTGTACATGACGCTCCGGGATCCGGTGGCGAACATGTCGGTGCGGGTCGTCGGGCCGCGCGCGGTGGTCGAGGCCGCCGGGCCCGCGGTGACCGACGGCGCCCGCGTCGTGGTGCACGCCAAGCCGGACTTCTGGATCAACCGGGGGACGTTCTCGCTGAGCGTCCTGGAGATCCGGCCGGTCGGGGTCGGGGAGCTGCTGGCGCGGCTGGAGCGGCTGAAGCAGGTGCTGGCTTCGGAGGGGCTGTTCCGGCCGGAGCGCAAGCGCCCGCTGCCGTTCCTGCCCGGCAGGATCGGGCTGATCTGCGGGCGCGACTCCGACGCCGAGCACGACGTCCTGCAGAACGCCCGGCGGCGCTGGCCCGCGGTCGCGTTCCGGGTGGAGAACACCGCGGTGCAGGGCTCGTACGCGGTCGGCGAGGTCATGGAGGCGCTGCGGGCGCTGGACGCCGATCCCGAGATCGATGTGATCATCATCGCGCGGGGCGGGGGCGCGATGGAAGACCTGCTGCCGTTCTCGGACGAGGCGCTCGTCCGGGCGGTGTCGGCGGCGCGCACCCCGGTGGTCAGCGCGATCGGGCACGAGCAGGACTCCCCCATCCTGGACCTGGTCGCGGACGTGCGGGCCTCGACGCCGACGGACGCCGCGAAGAAGGCCGTGCCGGACGTGCGCGAGCAGCTGCAGCTCGTCCGGCAGCTGCGCGACCGGGGGCGGCGCTGCCTGGCGGGGGCCGTCGACCGGGAGCTGGCGTGGCTGAAGGCGGTGCGGTCGCGGCCCGCGCTGGCCGACCCGGTGCGCGAGATCGAGCGGCAGTCCGAACAGGTCGCGGCGCTGCGGGACCGGACGCGGCGGAGCCTGTCGGGGGCGCTGGACCGGGCCGGGGACGAGCTGTCGCACACCCGCGCCCGGCTGCTGGCCCTGTCCCCCGCCGCGACGCTGGAGCGCGGCTACGCGATCGTCCAGCGGGAGGACGGGGCGGTCGTGCGGGAGTCGGCGGCCGTGCAGGACGGGGAGGCGCTGCGCGTCCGGCTGTCGGACGGGCGCCTCGACGTGGCCGTGACCGGCCGTGCGGGGTCTTAGGGTGGGGCAGGTGGCCGACGATGAGGGGACGGCGGAGAAGCCGTCGTACGAGCAGGCACGGGACGAGCTGACCGAGGTCGTCAAGCGGCTGGAGGCGGGCGGGCTCACGCTGGAGGAGTCGCTCGGCCTGTGGGAGCGGGGCGAGCGGCTCGCCGCGGTGTGCGAGGAGTGGCTGGAGGGCGCCCGCGCGCGGCTCGCCGCCGCCCTGGACCGGCCGGGGAACGGGGACGCCGCCCCGTTCTGACGGTCAGGACGCCGGTGTCGGGGCCGTCGAGGGCACCAGCGTCGCGTCCTTGCTCTGCGGCTTGAGCGACGCCGCCAGGACCGCCAGCTCCTGGTAGGACGCGGTGCCGGTCACCACGATGCTCATGCCGTCCGGCAGGGTGCGGGCGAGGGTGTTCGCCTTCTTGTCCTTGCGGTGGTACTTCGTCCAGGTGACGCCGCCGACCTGCTGCGTCCCGACCGGTTTGCTGCTGTTGGCCATGCGCGGGACGTACTCGGACGCCTTCTCGTTGCTCTGCTCCAGCGCCGCGTACTCGTCGCTCGGCGTCACGAACCCGAGGTGCCAGGAGACGGGCTGCTCGCCGCCGGACCCCAGCCCGTTCAGCCGGGAGCTGTTCGGCTTCCAGCCGGCGGGCAGGCCCACGGGCGCGTACACGGTGTAGGGCGCGTCGCTGCGCATCGCCCACAGCTGCGAGCTGTAGTCGACGGCCGGCAGGACCTCCTTGTCGCTGCGCGGCGTCACGACGTAGATCGCCAGCACCAGTACCAGGCAGGCGGCCATCGCGAGCGTGAAGCCGCCGAGGCCCGTGGTGAGCCGCTTGTGCACGCCGGGGCTGACCTCGACGATCGGCCGCCCGGACGCGTCCTGCCGGGCCGGGGCGTCCTGCTCGCGCGCGCGCTCCGCGCCGTCCTCGGTCCGCGCCTCGGGGCGCGCCTCGGGTTCCGCGGCGGTGGAAGGGGTCTTGTCGGTCACCCCTCCAGGATCCCCCACGGTCAGCGCTGCTCCGTACGGGGGTTGCGGATCGTGCCGACGATGCCCATGATCTCCTCGGCGAGGCGGCGGGCGGCGTCCTCGTCGTCCAGCAGCGAGATCTCCGACACGGCGCCCGCCATCGCGCCGGTCAGCACGGTGACGAGGGCCTCGTCGACGCCGCCGCCCGGGGTGTGGAACAGCGCGGCGTTGCGGCGCGCCCACTTGTTGAGCCGCTGCCGCATGACGCGGTCGAACCCGGGCGGGCCGTCGCCGGAGATGAACAGCCGGGCGACGTCGCGCTCGTCCAGGCAGCCGTTCAGGTAGGCGCCCGCGCCGGCGATGAACTGCCGCATGGGGTCGGTCTCGCCCGCCTCCCGGACGGCGTTGATCGCCTCGCGGGTGCGCTCCTGCTGGTGGCCCTGGAAGTCCTCGAACAGCGTGAGGTACAGGTCCGCCTTGCCGTTGAAGTGGTGGTAGAGGCTGCCGACGCTGGCGCCCGCCTTGGCGACGATGTCGGTCACCGCGGCCTGGGCGAATCCCGACGCGCAGAAGACGTCCCTGGCCGCGGTCAGCAGTGCGCCGCGCGTGGCGGCCCCGCGGTCGGAGGTCCGCGCGGGCGCGTCGGCCGGGCGCCGCTCTCCCCCGTCGCGTGCCACCTCGCCGGACGAGACGTCGATGTCGCTGCTCATGGTGCCTGAGATTACGCCCTCTCCCATGGGGAAACGATCCCTTGCCCGCGTGACCGTCAAATCCGGGCGCCGCGCGGGGCTGGTACCACGGGTGCCGGTACGATCCGTGCGTTCGGCTGGTCTGGTCCAATTTGTGGCTTGCCGTCCGGTCCACGGAGAATCCGAGGCACCACCGAACGAAGGGGCTGCCCCGTCATGTCCGATGAGACCACCGTTTCCTCGCCGCTCACGACCGAGCCGGCGGCCCCCGACCGCAACCTGGCGATGGAACTCGTCCGGGTGACCGAGGCCGCCGCGATGGCCGCGGCCCGCTGGGTCGGCCGGGGCGACAAGAACGGCGCCGACGGGGCGGCGGTGAACGCCATGCGCCAGCTGATCAACACGGTGTCGATGCAGGGCGTCGTCGTGATCGGCGAGGGCGAGAAGGACCACGCGCCGATGCTGTTCAACGGCGAGCAGGTCGGGGACGGCTCCGGCGCCGAGTGCGACGTCGCGGTCGACCCGGTGGACGGGACCCGGCTGACCGCGCTCGGCATGAACAACGCGATCGCGGTGCTGTCGGTGGCGCCGCGCGGGTCGATGTTCGACCCGTCCGCCGTGTTCTACATGGAGAAGCTGGTGACCGGGCCGGAGGCGGCGGACGCCGTCGACATCGGGCGTCCGATCGCCGACAACATCCGCGCGATCGCCCGCGCGAAGGGCTCCTCGCCGCACGACGTGACCGTCTGCATCCTGGACCGGCCGCGGCACGAGGGCATCGTGAAGGAGGTCCGCGAGGCCGGGGCGCGGATCAAGTTCATCCTGGACGGCGACGTGGCCGGCGCGATCATGGCGTGCCGGCCGGGCACCGGCGTCGACCTGCTGCTCGGCATCGGCGGCACCCCGGAGGGCATCATCGCGGCGTGCGCGATCAAGGCGCTGGGCGGGGTGATCCAGGGCCGGCTGTGGCCGCAGGACGAGGCGGAGAAGCAGAAGGCGAAGGACGCCGGGCACGACCTCGGCCGGGTGCTGACCACCGACGACCTGGTGACGTCCGACGACGTGTTCTTCGCCGCGACCGGGATCACCGACGGGGAACTGGTCGACGGCGTCCGCTACAGCAAGGGGACGGCGGTGACGCACTCGCTGGTGATGCGCTCGCGCAGCGGGACGATCCGGACGATCTCCAGCGAGCATCAGCTGGGCAAGCTGCGCGCCTACAGCGCGATCAACTTCGACACGGCGGTCTAGCGGCCCCGGCCGAGCCGGCCGCGGACGCGGGCGCGCAGCGACCGCTTCGGCGCGCGGGCGCGCACCGAACCGAAGATCATCGTGCCGCCGACCTCGACCGTGGGCCCGTCCTGGGCGGGGCGGGCCCGCAGGTCGCGGGTGCTGAGGATGGTGCGGCCGGTGACGCTGACACCGACGCCGTCGGGGACGATCAGCCGGATCCGGCCGCCGAGCACGAGCGAGTCGACCACGACGTGGCGGCGCTGCAGCACGGCCTCGCGCAGGTCGAGTTCGACCGTCCCGAACAGGGCGAGCAGCGGCAGCTTCACCGGGACGACCCAGCGCCCCTCCCGCCGGGTGCGGCCGAAGAACACCGAGACCGGGCGGTCGTCGACGAGGATGGGCTGGGCCTCCTCGGGGCTGAGGTCGCGGGTGAGGCCGGTCAGCTCGCCGAGGGTGCGCGCGGCGTACACGCGGGAGGTGCGCTCGGAGTGCTCCTCCAGGGTGAGCCGCCCGTCCGCGAGGGCCTCGCCGAGGACGGCGGCGACGCGCTCCCGGTCGGCGTCGGATGCGCGCAGGTCGCGCACGCTGGTGGCCTTGGCGGCCGGGCGATGGGGGACGTCCACACCTAGAGGTTAACCGCCGGCGGGCGCGCGGCCTGCCGGAAAACCTGTTGGGGGCCTGCCCGCCCCCGTCCTTAGGGTGAGGGGTATGACCTTGCAACGTGCCCAGATCGTGGCCGCCCGGGACGGGGCGGGGACGGCGGCGATCAGCCTGCGCGGCGTCGTGAAGCGGTTCGGCGGCTTCACCGCCGTGGACGGGCTGGACCTGGAGGTCCCCACCGGGGTCTGCATGGGGCTGCTGGGCCCGAACGGCGCCGGGAAGTCGACGACGATGAAGATGCTGACCGCGCAGGCGATCGCCACCGAGGGCAGCATCGACGTGCTCGGCTTCAGCGTCCCCCGGGAGTCCAAGCGCGCGCGGGCCGCGATGGGGGTCGTCCCGCAGCAGGACAACCTCGACGAGGAGCTGACCGCGCGGGAGAACCTGGAGGTGTTCGCGCACCTGTACCGGGTGCCGCGCGGCGAGCGGCGTCGGGCGGTGGACGACGCGCTGGCGATCGCGCACCTGACCGAGCGGCAGAAGACCAAGGTGGACGACCTGTCGGGCGGCATGCGGCGGCGGCTGCTGATCGCGCGCGGGCTGGTGCACCGGCCCGCGCTCGTCCTGCTGGACGAGCCGACCGTCGGCCTCGACCCGCAGGTCCGGGCGGAGCTGTGGGGGCTGATCGACGGGCTGCGGGCCGGCGGCACGACCGTGCTGATGTCCACGCACTACATCGAGGAGGCCGAGCGGCTGGCGGACGAGTGCGCGCTGATGTCGCGCGGGAAGGTCATCGCGCGGGGGTCGCCGTCGGAGCTGGTGGCCGAGTACGCGGGCGACCGGGTCGTCGAGCACCACGGCCCGCCGGACCGGCTGGCGGAGGTGGAGCGGCTGGCGAAGGCCGCGGGCCTGCCGACGCGCCGCACCGGCCCGTCGGTGTCGGTGCTGAAGGCCGAGACGATCCCGCCCTCGCTGGAGGACGAGCTGGGCCCCGACGGCGTACGCCGCGCCGCGAGCCTGGAGGACGTGTTCGTGGTGCTGACCGGGGAGCGCGTCGAATGAGCGAAGCGAACCGGGGGGCGCGGGGGGTCGCCCCCCGCAGGAAGCAGGCATGAGCGAAGCGAACCGGGGGGCGCGGGGGGTCGCCCCCCGCAGGAAGCAAGCATGAGCGAAGCGAACCGGGGGGCGCGGGGGTCGCCCCCCGCAGGAAGCAAGCATGAGCGAAGCGAACCGGGGGGCGCGGGGGGTCGCCCCCGGCAGGAGGCAGGAATGAGCGTGCAAGCGGAGCGGGCGCCGCGGCTGCGGCGGTTCGAGTTCGCGCCCGTGCGGGGCATCTGGCGGCACGAGCTGGCCCTCTACAAGCGGTACTGGATGTCGCAGTCGTTCGCGTCGATGGTGGAGCCGACGTTCTACCTGCTGGCGTTCGGCTACGGGTTCGGCTCGATGGTCGCGGTGATCGCCGGCTTCCGGTACCTGGACTTCGTCGCGACCGGCGTCGTCGGGACGGCGGCGCTGTTCACGTCGATCTTCCCGGGCATGTTCAACGGCTACATCAGGCGCGTCTTCCAGCACACCTACGACGCGATGCTGGCGGCCCCCGTGGACGTCCACGAGCTGGTGACGGCCGAGGCGCTGTGGATCGCGGCCAAGTCGGCGGTCTACTCGTGCACGCCGCTGATCGTGGCGCTGTTCTTCGGCCTCGACCCCTCGTTCGGGATGCTGCTGGTGCCGTTCGTGACGTTCTTCACCGCGCTCGGCTTCGGCCTGTTCGGCATGTGGACGTCCTCGGTGGTGCCGTCGATCAACTCGTTCGACTACGTGATCACCGGCGTGGTGACGCCGCTGTTCCTGATCGCCGGGACGTTCTTCCCGGTGGACGCGCTGCCGGACTGGGCGCAGACGGCCTCCTACCTGAACCCGCTCTACCACTGCGTGGAGCTGGTCCGGGACGCGGTGTTCGGACTGGACCCGCTGGCCGATCTCGGCCATCTGGGTGCGCTGATCGCCTTCGCCGCGCTGATGTGGCTCATCGCCGTCCGCGGCATGCGCAGGCGCCTCATCGACTGACGCACCTGGGGAACATTGACCTGGCACGTACCCTGTCCCTACGCTGACGCGAATCTTCTTCATGTTGCGCAGCTCAGAGAGGTCGGGCCGCATGACCCAGGGCATCACCGCGCGGGACCGCCAGGCCCGGTTCGCCGCGTACACGGCGTTCGCCGTCCAGGGGCTCTGCTTCGCCTCGCTGGTGACGCAGGTGCCGCAACTGCAGAAGGCGCACCACCTGAGCGACGCCACGCTCTCGCTGGTGCTGCTCATGGTGCCGCTGGTCGCCGGGGTGGGCAGCGTCGCGTCCGGTGCCCTGTTCCAGCGGCTCGGCAGCGGCCCGGTGCTGCGCGTCGCCCAGCCGGCCGTCGCCGTCATGATCGCGCTGATCGGCCTCACCGGCGACAACGACCTCGCGCTGTACGCCGCGGTCGCGCTGTTCGGCCTGTTCGTCGGCGCGGTGGACGCCTCGATGAACGCGCAGGCCGTCGCGGTCGAGCGCCGCTACGGGCTCAGCCTCATCACCGGCTTCTACGCGGTGTGGAGCGTCGCGGGCATCCTCGGCGGGCTCTGGGCGTCGCTGTCCAACAAGATCGACCTGCCGCTGTCCGCCTGCTTCGCGATCGCCGCCGCCGCGGGGATCGCCGGCTCCCTCGCCTCCGGGCACCGCCTCTACCGCCGCGCGGAGGAGGGCGGCGGGCCGACCGCCGAGGAGCTGAAGGCCGCCGGGCGCAGCGTCCCGTGGCGCCCGATCCTCGTCGTCGGCGCCGCGATGGCCGTCGCCTACCTCGCCGACGCCGCGATCTCCAACTACGGCGCCAAGTACCTGGACGACGAGCTGTCCGCGAGTGACTGGGTCGCGCCGCTCGGCTACGTCGCCTACCAGATCACCATGGTGATCAGCCGGGGCGTCGCCGACTTCGCCGTCCGCCGCTCGGGCGCCGTCCAGGTGGTGCGGATCGGCGGGCTGGTCGGCATCGTCGGCATGGCCGGGGTCGTCGCGGCGCCGAACGCGGGCTTCGCCATCGCCGCGTTCGCCCTGGCCGGCCTGGGCCTCAGCGTGATCGCCCCGGTCTCGTTCTCCGCCGCCGCCCGGGTCGACCCCACGGGCCTGGGCGTGGCCGTGTCCCGGGTGAACATCTTCAACTACGTCGGCTTCGTCCTGGGCGCCGCCGTGGTCGGCGCCATCGCCCCCCTGAGCGCCGACCACGGCCTGCGCCTGGCCTTCATCGTCCCCACGGTCCTGATCCTGGTGGTCTTCGCCACCGCCAAGGGCTTCGCCCCGAAACCAGTTCCAGGCGCCGACCCCAACGCCCCCGCCATGGAACGCCCAGTCGCGTAGGTCATGGCAGGCCCCCGGCCGTGTTCGAGCACGCCCGGGGGCTTCAGCGGTCGATCACGCGTCTTCTAGTGATCTGATGGCCTTTTCGCCTTCGGCTTGGGCCTGTTCCGGCGTCATGTCCGTCAGGGCGCGGCTGAGTGCGACCTCGGCGGCGTCGGCGGCGGCACGCAGGGTGACCGCGTGCTCCTGTGCCCGCTCGAGGTCGCCCAGGCCGATGCAGTCGAAGGCCACCTGCGCATCGTGGCCGGCCATCTTCAGCTGCCGTGCGGCCTCGTCCAGACTCATCCATACCTCCTACACCGGGGATGCGGGTTCTACCCATCGGCACCGTGGGTAACCGCTTGACCCAGCAGTTCCGCCGCCTTGACCAGGCGGGTCTCGCTCAGGCCCGCGTAGCCGAGGACGAGCGCGGGCGGCGCGGCCGCGGCGCGCCCGGCCGACCAGAGGGAGCGGCCGCCCGTGACGGCCACGCCCAGCCGGGCGGCGCGGGCCACGACCGCGTCCTCGTCGCTTCCGGGCGGCAGTTCCACATAGAGGTGGATGCCCGCTGAGACGCCGTGCACCCGCGCGGCGGGGAGGTGGGCGCCGAGGGCGGCGGCGAGGGCGTCCCGCCGGGCGCGGTAGCGGCGCCGCATGGTGCGCAGGTGCCGGTCGTAGCCGCCGGTGCGGAGGAACTCGGTGAGCGCGTGCTGCTCCACGACGGGGGCGCCGAGGTCGGTGCGGGCGCGGTGGTCGCGCAGCCGCGCGGCGACGGCCGGCGGCGCGACGGCCCAGCCGAGCCGCAGCGCGGGCGCGAGGGACTTGCTCACCGAGCCGAGCAGGACGACCCGGTCGGGGTCCACGCCCTGGAGGCAGCCGACGGGGTCGCGGTCGTAGCGGAACTCGGCGTCGTAGTCGTCCTCCAGGATCAGGCCGTCCACGTCCCGCGCCCAGGCGATCAGCGCGGCGCGGCGGGCCGCCGACAGCACGACGCCGGTCGGGTACTGGTGCGCGGGCGTGACCAGGACGGCGCGCGCCCCGGTGCGGGCGAGCGCCGCGACGTCCAGGCCCTCGGCGTCCACCGGGACGCGGGCGAGCCGCAGCCCGGCGGACTCCATCATCGGCAGCTGCCGGGCGCTGGTCGGGTCCTCGACGGCGAGCGCCGGGTTCCCGCCCTGCCCGCGCAGCAGCGCGAGGAGGGCGGACAGCCCGTGCGCCACCCCGTTCATGATCACGACCCGGTCGGGGTCGGCGTGCGCGGCGCGGACCCGGCCGAGGTAGCCGGCGAGTTCCGCGCGCAGCGACGGGACGCCGCCGGGGTCGGGGTAGCCGAACGCGTCGTGCGGCAGGGTGCGCAGCGCGGCGCGGGCGGCGGCGATCCAGCGTTCGCGGGGGAAGGCCGCGAGGTCGGGGCGGCCGGGGGTGAGGTCGTAGGACGGCGGCGGGGGCACGGGGTCGCGGTCCGGCCGGTCCGGCGCACCGGGGCGGGGGGCCGGCTCGCCGGGGCGCGCGGTCTCCCCGTCGGCGCGGGCGAGCGGCGCGATCCGGGTGCCGTCGCCGCGCCGCGCGAGCAGGAAGCCCTCGGCGGTCAGCTGCTCGTAGGCGGTGACGACGACGCCGCGGGAGACGTCCAGGTCGCGCGCCAGGTCGCGGCTCGACGGCAGCCGGGTCCCGGCGGTCAGCCGGCCGGAGCGCACGGCCGCGCGGAAGCCGGCGGCGATCTGCGCCGCGAGCCGGCCGGCGGACCGGTCCAGGGGAAGGTGAAGGTCGGTCACATGACACTCAGCGCCGGGAGGTGGCGGGAGCGTCACGAGGGACGCATTGGTCCACGATTTGACACCGGTATTGGCCCTGGGCGGGGAGCCAATGCGCTTCTAGCGTTTCCTCCATGAACGGCTCTCAGCGACGCGGCACGGCCGGTGCCGGCACCGCGATGTTCCTGGTCGGCACGCTCACGGCGGTGTCGGCGACGATCGCGTCCTATCCCCTCTTCGGCGGCCAGGCGGTCCGGTACGCGGTCGCCGCGGCGGTCCTGCTGGGCGTCGCGCGCCTCGCCGGCGGACCCGCGGCGCGCCCGTCGCCGCGCGACTGGCTGCTGCTGGCCGCGCTGGCGGGGACGGGGCTGGTGGCGTTCAACGTCTGCATCGTCGAGGCGACCCGCGACACGAGCCCGGCCACGATCGGCACGGTGATCGCGGCGTCCCCGGTCGTGCTGGCGCTGGCGGGGCCGCTGCTGGAGCGGCGCCGCCCGGCCCCGGCGGTCGTGGCGGCGGCCTGCGTGGTCGCGGCCGGCGCGGCGCTGGCCAGCGGCCTCGGCGGCGGGAGCCCCCGCGGGCTGCTGTTCTCGCTCGGCGCGCTCGCCGGGGAGGTGTGCTTCTCGCTGCTGGCCGTCCCGCTGCTGCCCCGGCTCGGCCCGCTGCGGGTCTCCGCCTACTCCGCCGCCCTGGCGGCCCCGATGCTGCTGGCCGCCGGCGTCGCCGCGGACGGGACGGCGGTGCTGCGCGTCCCGACCGTCGCCGAACTGGCGGGCTTCGCCTACCTGTCCGCGGTCGTCACCGTGATCGCGTTCCTGCTCTGGTACGACGCGATCGGGCGGCTCGGCGCCGACCGGGCGGGGCTGTTCGCCGGGCTGATCCCGGTCAGCGCGGTCGTCACGACGGTCGCGCTCGGCCTGGGCCGGCCGGGGCCGGCGGATCTGGCGGGCGCCGCGCTGGTCGCGGCGGGCGTCGCGGTCGGGCTGGCGGCCCGGGTCGCCCCCCGCGAGGCCGCGGTTCCCGAGCCCGTAACCTGTGAGGCGGCCCCCATCGGAATCGCGCGAGGATCTGCCTGAGATGCCTGAGTTCTCCTACACCGACCTGCTGCCGCTCGGCCCCGACGAGACCGACTACCGGCTGCTGACCTCCGACGGCGTGTCCACGTTCGAAGCGAACGGGCGGACGTTCCTGCAGGTCGAGCCGGAGGCGCTGCGGCTGCTCACCGAGACCGCGATGCGCGACATCGCGCACCTGCTGCGTCCCGCGCACCTCGCGCAGCTCCGCCGGATCCTGGACGACCCCGAGGCGTCCCCCAACGACCGGTTCGTGGCACTGGACCTGCTGAAGAACGCGGGCATCGCGTCCGGCGGCGTCCTGCCCATGTGCCAGGACACCGGCACCGCGATCGTGATGGGCAAGCGCGGCCAGCACGTCCTCACCGACGGGAGCGACGAGGAGCACATCTCGCGTGGCGTGTACGACGCGTACACGAAGCTGAACCTGCGCTACTCCCAGATGGCCCCGGTGTCGATGTGGGACGAGAAGAACACCGGCAACAACCTGCCCGCCCAGATCGAGCTGTACGCGGCTCCCGGCGACGCCTACAAGTTCCTGTTCATGGCCAAGGGCGGCGGCAGCGCGAACAAGTCGTTCCTGTACCAGGAGACCAAGGCCGTCCTGAACCCGAAGCGGATGATGTCCTTCCTGGAGGAGAAGATCCGCTCGCTGGGCACGGCCGCGTGCCCGCCGTACCACCTGGCCATCGTGGTCGGCGGGACGTCCGCCGAGTACGCGCTGAAGACGGCCAAGTACGCCTCGGCGCACTACCTGGACACGATGCCGTCCGAGGGCTCTCCGCTGGGCCACGGGTTCCGCGACCTCGAACTGGAGCTCCAGGTGTTCGAGCTGACGCAGAAGCTCGGGATCGGCGCGCAGTTCGGCGGCAAGTACTTCTGCCACGACGTGCGGGTGATCCGGCTGCCGCGGCACGGCGCGTCCTGCCCGGTGGCGATCGCGGTGTCGTGCAGCGCCGACCGGCAGGCGCAGGCCAAGATCACGACGGAGGGCGTGTTCCTGGAGCGGCTGGAGACCGACCCGGCGCAGTACCTACCGGACACGACCGACGAGCACCTGGACGACGAGGTCGTCCAGATCGATCTGAACCGGCCGATGGCGGAGATCCGCGCCGAGCTGACCCGCTACCCGGTCAAGACGCGGCTGTCGCTGACCGGCCCGCTCGTCGTGGCCCGCGACATCGCGCACGCCAAGATCAAGGAGCGGCTGGACGCGGGCGAGCCGATGCCGCAGTACCTGCGCGACCACGCCGTCTACTACGCGGGGCCCGCCAAGACGCCGGAGGGCTACGCGTCCGGGTCGTTCGGCCCGACCACCGCCGGCCGGATGGACTCCTACGTCGAGCAGTTCCAGGCCGCCGGCGGCTCGCTGGTCATGCTCGCCAAGGGCAACCGGTCCAAGCAGGTCACCGACGCCTGCCGGGAGCACGGCGGTTTCTACCTCGGCTCCATCGGCGGGCCGGCCGCCCGCCTCGCCCAGGACTGCATCAAGAAGGTCGAGGTCCTGGAATACCCGGAACTCGGGATGGAGGCCGTCTGGAAGATCGAGGTCGAGGACTTCCCGGCGTTCATCGTGGTCGACGACAAGGGCGAGGACTTCTTCGCCGACACCACCGGTCCCGTCCTCACCATCGGCAGGCGCTAACGGCCGCCGGGGCGCCCTGCGGGGGGCGGACCACTGGCCTCCACAGGGCCTCCACAGGCCCCCGCAGGCCGCCCGCAGCCGTTGTTTCTCGTCGGTAGGTCACAGTATTGGGCCAAATATTTAGTTCCTGCTGAGGTCTCCCCGATGACCGCCTGGCCACTCCGGTATCTTTTCCGCCATGTCACAGTCAGAGCGCCTCGTTCTAGCGACGCGCTACCGGCTGGTCTCGGAAATAGGTCAGGGTGCCAACGGCACCGTCTGGAGAGGGCATGACGAGCTCCTCGACCGCGCGGTGGCGATCAAGGAACTGCGGCTGCCCGAGGACCTCTCCGAGGACGACCGGGTGGTCTTCTACCGCCGTACCCTGCGGGAGGCGCGCGCGCCGGCACAGCTGCGCACGCACTCCATCGTCGAGGTGTACGACGTCGTCATCGAGCAGGGCCGTCCCTGGATCGTGATGGAGATGATCGAGGCGCCCAGCCTCGAGCAGCTGATCGAGCGCTCCGGTCCGCTGCCGCCCGAACGGGTCGCGCACATCGGCCGCGCCCTGCTCGACGCCCTCAACGTCGCGCACAAGGCCGGGATAGTGCACCGCGACCTCAAGCCCAGCAACGTGCTGCTGGACGGCGACCGGGTCGTGCTGACCGACTTCGGCCTCGCGTTCTCCTCCGGCTCGGCGAGCCTGACGAAGACGGGCCACTTCATGGGCTCGCCCGCGTACGTGGCGCCCGAGGTCGCCGCCGGGGAGAAGGCCACCCCGCGGTCGGACCTGTGGTCGCTCGGCGCGACGCTGTACGCCGCGCTGGAGGGCCGCCCGCCGTTCGAGCGCGAGAACGTGATGGCGACGCTGTCCGCGCTGGCGAACGAGTCGGCCCCGTCCCCGCAGAACGCGGGCGCGCTCGCACCCGTCATCACCGGGCTGCTGGAGAAGAACCCGACCCGCCGGCTCAGCCACGCGCGCGCCGTCGACCGGCTGGAGCGGGCGCTGGCCGGGCCGCGGTCCGGCCGCCGCCCGCCGACGCCCCGCTACCGGCTGATGGCGGTGATCGCGCTCATCGGCGCGACGGTCGCCTCCTGCGGGATCGGCGCGACCGCCCTCATCGTCGGCATGATGAAGGAGAGCCCCGGGCCCTCCCCCACGGCCGCCGCCACGTCCCCCTCGAGCCCGCCGGGCTCCTCGCAGGCCGCCGTGCCGCCCGGGGTCGAGTCCAGCACGCTGGTCGTGCGGGCCCGCAGCGACGAGTGCAAGATCTTCGTCTCGGTGCCCGGCGACACGATCACGGTGCTCACCGACGAGAGCCTGCACACCGGCGACCTGCGGCAGTACGACCAGCCGCGGCTCAACGCCGTGGTCTACGACGCCTCCGCCTGCGACGTGTGGGTGAACGGCGAGGAGCAGCCCGCCGGCACGCCGAAGGAGCGCAAGAACTACACCCTGAACAAGGAGTGAGCCGGAACCCGGAGTGAGAAGTCCCACCCCGGGGAATGCGGGAGTCGCCCGACGGGCTGCCATGAGGGACGGCCGAAGATCGCAGCGGGAGGCTTCCATGTCCGAGCAGGGGTTCCGGGTCGAGCACGACTCCATGGGCGAGGTGCGGGTGCCGGCCGCGGCCAAGTGGCGGGCCCAGACGCAGCGCGCGGTGGAGAACTTCCCCATCTCCGGGCGGACGCTGGAGGCCGCGCACATCGCGGCGCTCGGCCAGATCAAGGCCGCGGCGGCGGTGGTGAACGCCGAGTTCGGCGTCCTCGACGCGGACATCGCCGGCGCGGTCGCCGAGGCCGCCCGGGAGGTCGCGGACGGACGGTGGGACGACCAGTTCCCCATCGACGTGTTCCAGACCGGGTCCGGGACGTCGTCCAACATGAACGCGAACGAGGTCGTCGCGACGCTGGCGGAGGAGCGGCTCGGACGGCCGGTCCACCCCAACGACCACGTGAACGCCTCCCAGTCGTCCAACGACGTGTTCCCGTCGTCCATCCACATCGCGGCGACGGGGGCCGTCCTGAACGATCTGGTGCCCGCGCTGCGGCATCTGGAGGCGGCGCTGGCGCGCAAGGCCGCGGAGTTCGCGACCACCGTGAAGTCGGGCCGCACGCACCTGATGGACGCGACGCCGGTGACGCTCGGCCAGGAGTTCGGCGGCTACGCGGCGCAGGTCCGGCACGGCGTGGAGCGGCTGGAGGCCGTCCTGCCGCGGCTGGCGGAGCTGCCGCTCGGCGGCACGGCGGTCGGCACCGGCATCAACACCCCCGAGGGCTTCGCCGCCCGGGTCATCGCGGAGATCGCGCGGGTCACCGGGCTGCCGCTGACCGAGGCCCGCGACCACTTCGAGGCGCAGGGCGCGCGGGACGGCCTGGTGGAGGCGAGCGGCGCGCTGCGCACGGTCGCGGTGAGCCTCACCAAGATCGTCAACGATCTGCGCTGGATGGGGTCGGGCCCGCGCGCCGGGCTCGCCGAGATCCGGCTGCCGGACCTGCAGCCCGGCTCGTCGATCATGCCGGGGAAGGTGAACCCGGTGATCCCCGAGGCGGTCGCGCAGGTCGCGGCGCAGGTCATCGGGAACGACGCGGCGGTCGCGTTCGGCGGCGCGTCCGGCAGCTTCGAGCTGAACGTGATGCTGCCGATGCTGGCCCGCAATGTGCTGGAGTCGGTCACGTTGCTGGCGAACGCGTCCCGGCTGCTCGCGGACCGCTGCGTGGACGGCATCGAGGCCGACGCGGAGCGCATGCGCGAGTACGCCGAGTCCTCACCGTCGATCGTGACGCCGCTGAACCGCTACATCGGCTACGAGGAGGCGGCGAAGGTCGCCAAGCAGGCGCTGCGGGAGCGCCGGACGATCCGCGAGGTCGTGCTCGAACACGGCTACGTGGACGACGGGAGGCTGACCGTCGAGCAGCTCGACGCGGCGCTCGACGTGCTCCGGATGACCGGATCGTCCGGCAAGTGAGGCTTGTACGCGTCCCAGTCGCCCGCAGGGACGCCGGGACGCGCCGGGCCCGGATCAGTACCAGCCGGCCGACTGGAAGTGCGACCAGCCGCCGCAGGGCGTCTTGTAGCGGTCCTTGATGTAGCCGAGGCCCCACTTGATCTGCGTGGTGGCGTTGTTCTGCCAGTCGGGGCCCGCGGTCGCCATCTTCGAGCCGGGCTTGGCCTGCGGGATGCCGTACGCGCCCGACGGGTTGGCCGCGTGGGTGTTCCAGCCGCTCTCCCGGTCCCAGAGCTTGACCAGGCAGCCGAACTGGCCGTCGCCGGTGAAGCCGAAGCCCGGCATGAGCTTCTTCGCGATCTCCTGCGCCTCGCCCTTCGGCACCGGGTCGCCGGACGGGCCGCCGCCGGTACCGCCGGTCTCCTTCTTCGGCTCCGGCTTCTTGGTCGGGATCGGCTCGCCCTTGGGGCGGATGGCCGGGCCCTTGCCCGCGTCCTCGCGCGTCACGCGGGACGCGCGTTCCAGGGCCAGCTCGCGGCGCTGCTGCTCCAGGACCTTCGGGTCGACCTTGGGCGCGTCCGCCAGCTGCCGGGACGGCGTGACGGTCGCGGCGGTGTCGCCGGAATCGCCGGAGCCGCCGGTCAGCGCGAACGCGGCGACCGCGCCGCCGCCGATCACGACGGCCGCGCCCGCGGCGACCGCGGCGATCCGCAGGCCGGTGCGCCTGCCGGAGCCGGAGCCGCCGCCCTGCCGCGGCGCGCCCTGCACCGCGTGCCGGCCGGAGGCGATCTCGTCGTGCGGCTCCCCGGCGGAGACGCCGGTGCGCGGGTGCTCCGGCGGTTCCGGCGGCATGGCCCGGAAGCCGAGCGTGTCGCCGGCGGGGGCGCCGATCAGGGTGCGGTCGGTGCCGGCGACCCGCACATCGTCCTCGTGCGGCACCGGCGGCGCGGCGACGGCCGGGGAGTCGAAGTTCTGTCGATCGTCTCGCCTAGGGGACCCGGGACGGTCTCCGTACAAGGCGGTCCTTCCGACGGTCGCACGCGCATGGGCACGCGCACGAGCTGTTTCCACCCCCCGCCCCGCGGGCCGCCGGGACGTCGCGCGGCTCCGGGCCCGGAGCCGCGCCGCGTCCGGTGCGCGTCGTGCTGGGGGGCCGCGCTCCGGCCTGGCACCGCTCGGGGGTGCTTACGGGGAGACACAATGCCGGAGCCTGCGGGCCGCTCCGCAACCGAAACGAGACAAATGCGGCCGATAGGATCGTTGTCAACTCCCCGGACGAACCACCGAAACCCCCGGCCGGCCTGCGGATCTCCGCCACCGCGGGCACGGATGTGACCTTAATCACAATCAACGGTACGAGGTTTGGTGATCACGTTCTGTAGGGAATGGATGAACGTGTTCTGAGACAAGAAACCCCGGCGGGCCACACCAGGCCCACCGGGGTTTCGACGTGCTCCGTCCGTCTGCTACGCGCCCACGTCACCGAGCATGTCGGTGACCAGCTCGGCGATCGGCGAACGCTCCGACCTGGTCAGCGTCACGTGCGCGAACAGCGGGTGCCCCTTCAAACGTTCCACCACGGCCGCGACGCCGTCGTGCCGCCCCACCCGCAGGTTGTCGCGCTGCGCGACGTCGTGGGTCAGCACGACCCGCGACCCGGCGCCGATCCGCGACAGGACGGTCAGCAGCACGCCGCGCTCCAGCGACTGCGCCTCGTCCACGATCACGAACGCGTCGTGCAGCGACCGGCCCCGGATGTGCGTGAGCGGCAGGACCTCCAGCATGTCGCGGTCGACGACCTCCTCGATGACCTCCGGCGTCGTCACCGCCGACAGCGTGTCGAAGACGGCCTGCGCCCACGGCGACATCTTCTCGTTCTCCGAGCCGGGCAGGTAGCCGAGCTCCTGACCGCCGACCGCGTACAGCGGGCGGAACACCACGACCTTGCGGTGCCGGTGCCGCTCCATGACGGCCTCCAGGCCCGCGCACAGCGCGAGCGCCGACTTGCCCGTGCCGGCCCGGCCGCCGAGCGAGACGATGCCGACGTCCTCGTCCATCAGCAGGTCGAGCGCGATCCGCTGCTCGGCCGACCGGCCGCGCAGCCCGAACACCTCGCGGTCGCCGCGCACCAGCTTCACCGACTTGTCGGGCAGCGTCCGGCCGAGCGCCGAGCCGCGCTCCGACAGCAGCCGCAGGCCGGTGTGGCAGGGCAGGTCCCTGGCCTCCTCCAGGTCCGTGCCCCCGGTCTCGTACAGCTCCTCGACGGCCCCGGCGGTCACCTCCAGCTCGCGCATGCCGGTCCAGCCGGACTCGACGACCGCGAGCTCCGCCCGGTACTCCTCGGCGGCGAGCCCGACCGCGGACGCCTTCACCCGCATCGGCAGGTCCTTGGAGACGAGCACGACGTCCCGTCCCTCGTGCGCCAGCCAGCCGGCCACCGACAGGATCCGGGTGTCGTTGTCGCCGAGCCGGAAGCCGTCCGGCAGGACGCTCGGGTCGGAGTGGTTCAGCTCGACGCGGAGCGTGCCGCCCTGGTCGCCGTGCGGCCCCGCCACGGACACGGCCTCGTCCAGCCGGCCGTGCCGCAGCCGCAGGTCGTCCAGCGTGCGCAGCGCCTGCCGGGCGAAGTACCCGAGCTCTGGGTGGTGGCGCTTGGCCTCCAGCTCGGAGATGACGACGATGGGGAGTACGACCTCGTGCTCGGCGAACCGGGTCAGCGCCCCGGGGTCGGCGAGCAGGACGCTGGTGTCGAGGACGTACGTGCGCCGCTCCGGAACCGAGGCTCCGGAGGTGTTCCCGGACGTGCCGGGACGGCGCGGGGAGGATGTGGCCACTCGATCTCCCTGACTCTGGGGAACCTACCGGTGGCGCGCAGGTCCGCCCGTGACGGGGCGGTGGTCCGCGGAGGACGATCAGGTACCGTAGCGCCGGTGCCGCGCGGCGTAGGAGCGCATCGCCCGGAGGAAGTCGACCTTGCGGAAGTCCGGCCAATGGACTTCGCAGAAGTAGAACTCCGAGTGGGCGCTCTGCCAGAGCATGAAACCGGAGAGACGCTGCTCCCCCGAGGTGCGGATGACCAGGTCCGGATCCGGCTGGCCGCGCGTGTAGAGATGCTCCGCGATGTGCTCCACTTCGAGGGACTCGGCGAGTTCCTCGATGCTGGTGCCCCGGCTCGCCTGCTCGATGAGCAGTGAGCGCACCGCATCAGCGATCTCACGCCTACCTCCATACCCAACCGCGACGTTCACAATCAGGCCGGGAGCGCCGGATGTGGCCTCACCCGCATCTTTCAGGACGTGGGCGGTCTTATCGGGCAGCAGGTCGAGGGCGCCGACGGGCTGGACGCGCCAGCCGTCGGCGGCGAGCTTGCGGACGGTGTTCTCGATGATCTCCAGCAGCGGGTCGAGCTGGGCGGCGGGCCGGTTCAGGTTGTCGGTGGACAGCAGCCACAGCGTGACGACCTCGACCCCGGCCTCGGCGCTCCACTGCAGCAGCTCGGAGATCTTCTGGGCGCCGCGCTGGTGCCCGGTGTTGACGTCGGCGAGGCCCATCGACCTGGCCCAACGCCGGTTCCCGTCCAGTATGACGCCGACGTGCCGGGGGGTGACGTCGGTGGGCAGGTCGGCCTCGACCCGGCGCTCGTACAGCCGGTAGACGACGTCGCGGACCGTCGCGTAGGGACCGCTGCGGCGGAGGGCGGATACCAGCCGGCCGCCCTCGGCGGGGCGCCGTCGCGCCCCCTCGCTCCGCTCTCCGCGCGGCTTCGCGATGCGCGGTACTCCCCTACGCCGAACCCCCATATGGGCTTCCCTTCGAGCGACCCCGTCCCTGCCGGGAGGACGCTCAATTATGGCGCGGCCGCCGCACTTATCCCGCCGTTTCGGTGAGGTCAGGGTAGTGCGCGGACGGGCCGGGAAGGGCCGGTCGGCCTGCTCCGGCCGCGGGGTTCAGGCCGTCGGGCCCGCGGCGCGGGCGCGTTCGACGTGCTGCAGGGCGGTGCGCAGCTCGGCGAGCCAGGCGTCGGTGTTCTTGCCGACGAGCCGGACGCACCAGGCCAGCGCGTCGCTGCGGCTGCGCGCGACGCCGGCGTCCACGAGGGTGTCCAGGACGCGCCGCTCGGGCTGCCGCAGCCGGGTCATGACCGGCACCGACAGGTGGGTGAACATCTCCCGCTCGCCGTCGCACTCGATGCCCCAGGAGACCTTGTAGCCGAAGCGCTGCTCGGCCTCCCTGGCGATCCCGATGCGCCGCTCGCGGGTGTCCTCGCGGAACCGCTGGACGTGCCCGGCGATCACCCCGGCCCGCTCCGGGCCCTGCACCGCCCCGGCCGCCGCCGGCACCGCCAGCCGCCCGATGACGCTGGCCTCCTCGCGGTCGAGGACGACCTCGGGCGCGCCGTCGAACCACTCCTCCGGAAGCCGCCCGGAGAACCAGCCGCGCAGCTCCTCGGCCGCTTCGCTCGTAGTCATGTAATCAAAATTACAGCCATTCACATGCATCACGCCAGCCCGTACCGCGTTTGACATCGACCATCTTTTGAGAGTTACTCTCATTTTCTAGTCACAGTCATTTGGAGGTCCATCCGATGAAGCCCGGACACACCCGGCGCTGGCTCGGGCTCGGCGCGCTGTCGCTGTGCATGCTGGCGCTGGGGTTCGACATGACGATCCTCAACGTGGCGCTGACCACGCTGTCGGAGGACCTGCACGCGAGCATCGGCGAGCTGCAGTGGATCGTCGACTCCTACCTGGTCGTCTTCGCCGCCGTCCTGCTCCCGGCCGGGCTGCTCGGCGACCGGCTCGGCCGCAAGCGGATGCTGCTGGCCGGCCTCGCCGTCTTCGGCGCCGCCTCGCTCGCCGGGGCCTTCGCGGGCGGCACCGGCGGCGTCATCGCCGCCCGCGCGTTCATGGGGCTCGGCGCGGCGGTCGTCCTGCCGCTGTCCATGTCGATGCTCCCCGCGGTCTTCCCGCCGGAGGAGCGGACCCGGGCCGTCGCGGTCTGGTCGGCGGCCAACGCGCTCGGGCTGCCGCTCGGCCCGCTGCTCGGCGGCTGGCTGCTGCAGAACTACTGGTGGGGCTCGATCTTCCTGATCAACGTCCCGGTCGTGGTGATCGGCGGCCTCGCGGTCGCGTTCCTGCTGCCCGAGACCCGCGACCCGGCCGCGCCGCGCGCCGACCTGCCCGGCACCGTCCTGTCGATGGGCGGCCTCGTCGCGCTGGTGTACGGGGTGATCGAGGCGCCGGCCCGTGGCTGGACCGACCCCCTCGTCGGCGCCACGTTCGTCCTCGCCGTACTCCTGCTCACCGGGTTCGTGCTGTGGGAGCGCCGGGCCGCCGAGCCGATGCTGGACCTGGCGCTGTTCCGCGACACGTCGTTCACCTGGGCGATGGTCGCCGCCGTCACCGCGAACCTCATGCTGGGCGGGATCCTGTTCGTCCTGCCGCAGTACCTGGAGGCCGTCCAGGGCGCCGACGTCTTCGACACCGGGCTGCGGCTGATCCCGATGCTGCTCGGCCTCATGGCCGGCGCGGTCGCCACCGACCGGGTCGCGGGCCGCATCGGGCACAAGCCGGTCATCGTCGCGGGCCTGCTGGTCCTGACGGCGGGCTTCGGCTGGGGCGCGCTCACCGCGGCCGGCGACGGCTACGCGGCCACCGTCCCGTGGCTGGTCGTCATCGGCATCGGCTCCGGCCTCACGATGATCCCCGCGATGGACGCGGTGCTCGCCGCGCTCCCCGCCGACCAGGCCGGCCGCGGCTCCGGGCTCGTCCAGACCCTGCGCCAGACCGGCGGCACGCTCGGCGTCGCGGGCCTCGGCAGCCTCCTCGCCGCCGTCTACCGCGACCGCGTCTCCACCGGGCACCTGCCCGCGGACGCGGCCGGCGCGGCCCGCGACTCCATCGGCGGCGCCGTCCGGGTCGCCGCCCGGCTGGAGGACGGCGGGCTGCTCGCCTCCGCGCGGGACGCCTACGTCCACGGCATGGACGCGGTGCTCGCCGCCTGCGGGGCCGCCGCGCTCGCCGCCGCCGTCCTGCTGTGGCTGTTCATGCCGCGCCGCGCGGCCGCGGGTGCGGTGCCCGCCGCCGATGACCGAGAATCGACGCATGAGCACGTCGTCCCCTGAGCACGCGACCGACCGGCTGGAAGACCGGCTCTCCCGCCTCCCGCTGCGGGAGCGCAAGAAGCTGCGGACCCGGAGGGCGATCCAGGACCACGCCCTCCGGCTCTTCGGCGAGCAGGGCTACGACGAGACGACGGTCGAGCAGATCGCGGCGGCGGCGGAGATCTCGCCGAGCACGTTCTTCCGCTACTTCCCCACCAAGGAAGACGTCGTGGTCACCGACGAGTACGACCCGATCATGGCGCAGATCATCCGCGACCAGCCGCCCGAGGTGTCGGCGATCGAGGCGCTGCGCGCCATGCTGCGCGAGATCCTCCCGCAGCTGTACGCCGACGACCTGGAGGCCCTCCGGACGCGGATGCGGCTCACCGCGACCGTCCCCGCCGTGCGGGGCCGCACGTTCGAGTCGATGCGGAGCACTTTCGACCTGATGAGCGAGGCCATCGGCGAGCGGACCGGCCGCGCCCCCGACGACCCGGAGGTGGAGGCGTTCAGCTGGGCCGTCCTCGGCGTCATGCAGGCCGCCATGAACCGCCTGATCGAGGACAAGGTCACCTACGAGGAGCTCCCGGCCCTCCTGGACCACCACCTGGAGTTCCTCGGCCGCGGCTGCCCGCTGTGAGGCGGCCGGGTCAGCCGATGGCGCCGGCGACCTTGGCGGCCGTCTTCGGGCTCACCCGGACGGCGCCGCGCATGTTGCGGGTGTAGACCTTCTGGACCTGCACCACGGTGCCCGTGCGCGGGGCGGCGATCATCTTGCCGTTGCCCAGGTAGAGGGCGATGTGCGAGATGTAGCCGGGGGCGGTCGGGTCGTTCGCCCAGATGAGCATGTCGCCCGGCTCCGCCTTGCTGTAGGGGATCACCCAGCCGGCGCGGGCCTGGTCGGCGGCGACGCGCGGCAGCCTGATGCCCGCCTTGGCGAACGCGTACTGCATCAGGCCGGAGCAGTCGTAGCCGCCCTCGGCCTCGGACTCACCGCCCCACACGTACGGCCAGCCGAGCCGCGTGTACGCCGCCTTGATCACCGTCTGCACCTGCCGCGCGTTCATGACCTGGCCGTTGGAGGCGGGCAGGTTCCCGCTCTTCGGGAAGTCGATCTCCGGGTTGACCGCGACGGCCTTGGCCTGCTTCGGCAGCACCTTGCGGAGCTTCTTGATGAACGTCTTCGGCTCGCTCTTCGGGACGCTGATCAGCATCGCGTTGCCGCTCGGCATCCCGAGGGCCTGCGCGGTGGTGTGCGAGATGACCGCGTCGACGTCGCTGATGCCCATCGTCGCGTAGGCGCCGACGCGCAGCTGCGACTGCCGGTGCTTGCCGCCGACCGGGACCTGGCTGCCGAGCTTGACGCCGCCGTCGCTGCCCATCGTGAACGAGATCCCGACGTCGCCGGACGCCAGGTTGCGCCACAGCGCGTCCGACTTGGCGGTCGGCTTCGGCGTGTAGTTGCGGAACGTGGACGGGTTCACGCCCATCAGCCCGACCCGCTTGCCCGCGACCATGCCCTGCACGGCGTCCACGACCTCGACGCCCTGCACACCCTTGGCGCCGCGGATCCGCTGGACGACGTCCGCAGGCAGCGTCGTCGGCGCCGCCACGAGGACGTGCGGGGTGAGCCGCTTGCCGAGCGGCGCGACCGCCGACGGCGACAGGCTGGTGCTGCCGGACGCGGCGACGTACCGGGCGCGCTGCTGCTGCTGCGTCCGCGGCGGATCGGCGGGCCCGTCGTCGTGCGCGACGAGCACCGCGACGTTGGCGGCGAGGGTGGTCAGCACCGAGACGCCGATGATCGTCGGTAGGACCCGGCGGTTCGGCTTTCCCACTGCCACACTCCTCGAAGGTCGCCCTGCGTCCCGACCGGCCTGCCGGCCGCCCCTGGGACACGACTATGACCCAGGCGGGCGGCCACCGTCCAGATACCCGGCCCACCACCGGGCACCCTCGTCCGTCCGGCCCCATCGGGTCAGTTCCGGCCCGGCTACTCCTTGGTAACACCAAGCGAGAACGAGAGCAAGGTCACGCTGCCATAAAGTAGACCATCAGTCCAATTGCCCACGTAGTTCGCGGGTCAGGTCGGACGTGGTCGTCACGGGCAGCCGGCACACGAACCCGCGGCACACGTACGCGGCCGGGACGCCGTCGACCAGGCCGCGCCCCTCCAGCAGCGGCACGCCCTCCGCGTCCGGCGGGCCGACGCTCACCACCGCGCCGGGCGCGACGGCCATGAGGGCCGTCCGGTGCAGCCCCCGCGTACGCCGGTCGTCCGGGTCGCCGACCACCGCGATCTCGACCGGGCCCGTCGCGTGCGCCTCCGCCACGGCCAGCCCCCACCCGGCGAACCGGGCGTGCTTGCCGGCGAGCGTCCCGGCCGGGGCCAGCGCCGCCCCGGCCGCCTCCCGGTGCCAGTCGGACCCGGTGAGCGCCGCGAACGACAGCAGCGCGCCCGCCGCCGCGAACTGCCCGGACGGGGTCGCGTTGTCGGTCGGGTCCTGCGGCCGCCGGAACAGCCGCTCCGCGTCGTCGGCCGTGTCGTAGAAGCCGCCGTGCCCGTCCGCGAACCGTTCCAGGACGGTGTTCAGCAGCTCACCGGCCAGCCGCACGTGGTGCGGGTCACCGGTGACGCCGTGCAGGGCGATCAGGCCCTCGGCCACGTCTGCGTAGTCCTCCAGGACGCCGGAGTTGGCGCCCGCCGCCCCGTCCTTGGACGTCCGCGCCAGGCGCCCGTCGCGCTCGTGCACGTCCACCAGCAGCCGCGCGACCTCCTCGGCCGCCCGGACGAGGTCGGGCCGATCGAACAGGGCGCCGCACTCGGCCAGCGCGGCGATGGCGAGCCCGTTCCACGCCGCCACGACCTTGTCGTCGCGCGCGGGGGGAATCCTGTGCGCGCGCGCCGACAGCAGGGCCGTCCGCACGCGCTCGTACCGCTCGACGTCGTCGGGGTCGCTCAAGAGCTGCAGAACCGACGTCCCGTGCTCGAACGTCCCCGTCACCTCGAAGAGGCCCTCCGCGAACGCGCCGTCATCCTCGCCGAGCACCTCCCGGAGCTGCGCGGGCGTCCACGCGTAGTACTTGCCCTCGACGCCCTCGCTGTCGGCGTCCAGCGCAGAGGCCAGACCGCCCTCGTTCGTCCGCAGGTCGCGCAGCATCCAGTCGCACGTCTCCAGCGCGATCCGCCGCGCGAACGGCGTCCCGGTGAGCCGCCACCAGTGCGCGTACACCCGCGCCAGCAGCGCGTTGTCGTAGAGCATCTTCTCGAAGTGCGGGACGACCCACCGCGCGTCCACGGAGTACCGCGCGAACCCGCCGCCGAGCTGGTCGTACATCCCCCCGCGCGCCATCGCCTCCAGGGTGTGCGACGCCATCGCGAGCGACTCTTCGTCACCGGTCCGCGCGTGGTGCCGCAACAAGAACTCCAGCACCATCGACGGCGGGAACTTCGGCGCGCCCCCGAACCCGCCGGTCGCCCCGTCGTAGGACCCGGCGAGCACCTTCACCGCCTCCGCGAGCGCCTGCCCGCCGGGCACCTCCGTGCCGGCCAGCCCCGACCCCCGCGAACTGAGCGCGTCGACGACCTGCTGCCCCTGCCCCACCACGTCGTCGCGCTGCTCCGTCCACGCCTTGCGGACGGCCTGCAGCAGCGCCTGGAACTGGGCGCGAGGGAAGTACGTCCCGCAGTAGAACGGATGCCCGTCCGGGGTCATGAACACCGTCATCGGCCACCCGCCCTGGCCCGTCATGGCCTGGGTCGCCTCCATGTAGACGGCGTCGATGTCCGGCCGCTCTTCCCGGTCCACCTTGATGTTCACGAACAGCTCGTTCATGACCCGCGCGGTCTCACCGTCCTCGAAGGACTGATGAGCCATGACATGACACCAGTGGCAGCTCGCGTACCCCACCGAGAGGAGGACGGGGACGTCCCGCCGCCGCGCCTCGGCGAACGCCTCGTCGCTCCACTCCCACCAGTCCACCGGATTCCCGGCGTGCTGGAGCAGGTACGGGCTGGTCGCGTCCTTGAGCCGGTTCATGTCCTCGATCCTGCCCGATCGGACCCCCGCCTCACTCCCCTACGCGCCTACTGGGCGGACAGGTCGGCGAGGGCGGGTTCGACGGCGCGGTGGAAGGTGGGGTAGGCGTAGATCATGTCGCGCAGGGCGGCGGTGGGGGTCTCGGTGTGGACGGCGACGGCGAGGAAGCCGAGGACCTCGCCGGCGGACGGGCCGACGGCGGTGGCGCCGACCAGGGTGCCCCATTCGGTGTTCTCGACCAGCTTGATGAAGCCGTCGTTGCCGGCCTTGTGGATCCAGCCGCGGGCCGACTCGGGGATCTGCGACATGCCGGTGCGGACGGGAAGGTTCTGGTCGCGGGCCTGGGCTTCGGTCAGGCCGACCGTCGCCATCTCCGGGTCGGTGAAGATGACGCGCGGGACGGCGCGGTAGGAGGCGGGCGAGCCCTCCTCGCCGAGGATGTCGCGGACGGCGATGGCCGCCTGGTACATGGAGACGTGCGTGAACGCGCCCATCCCGGTGATGTCGCCGATCGCCCACACGCCGTCGGCGGCGCGCATGTGACCGTCCACGGAGATGCTGCGGGCGTTCTCGTCCAGGCCGACCAGGTCGAGGCCGATGCCCTTCAGGTTGGGGCGGCGGCCGGTCGCGATCAGGAGGCGGTCGGCGGTGAGGGTCTCGTCGCCGAGGTGCATGGTGAACGCGTCGTTCTCGTGGGTGACGGCGGTGGCCCTCGCGCCGGTGCGGACGGTGATGCCCTCGCGTTCGAAGACCTTCCGGATCAGGGCGCTCGCCTCGGGCTCCTCCCTGCCGAGCAGGCGGTCGCCCGCCTCGACGACGGTGACGCGGCTGCCGAACCTGGCGAAGACCTGCGTCATCTCCACGCAGACGACGCCCCCGCCGAGGATGATGAGGGAGCCGGGGACCTCGGTGGCCTGGACGGCCTCGCGGTTCGTCCAGAACGGGGTGCCGGCCAGGCCGTCGACGGGCGGGACGGCGGGCGCCGTGCCGGTGTTCAGCAGGACGCCCCGGCGGGCGCGGAAGACCTGGTCGCCGACGGTGACCTCGTTCGGGGCGGTGATGCGGCCCACGCCGCGCACGAGCCGCACGCCCTTCCCGGTGAGGCGGTCGGCGGCGACCTTGTCGTCCCAGGAGTCGGTGGCCTCGTCCCGGATGCGCGTCGCGACCGTCGCCCAGTCGGGGGTGACGGTCGCCTGCCCCGCCATCCCGGGGACGCGGCGGGCGTCTTCGAGCAGGTCCGCGGCGCGCACCATCATCTTCGTGGGGACGCACGCGTAGTAGGGGCATTCGCCGCCGACCAGCCGGGACTCCACGGCGACGACCGACAGGCCCGCCTCCGCCAGCCTCCCGGCCGCGTCCTCTCCCCCGGGGCCCATACCGATCACCACGACATCGCACTCGTCAGCCATGAGGTCAATCCTGCCCACCTTCAAGCCCGGTTAGGCGGCGCGGCGGCATCGGGATCCGGTCGAGATCATGGACGAGGGTGATGGCGCCGCCGAACACGGCGGACGCCTCGTCCACGTACCGGTGCTCGTCCTCGGCGGGGTAGCGCTCGGAGAAGTGGGTGAGGACCAGGTGCCGGACACCCGCCTTGGCCGCGACCGCGCCCGCCTGCGCCGCCGTCAGGTGGCCGTACTCGGCGGCCAGGTCCGCGTCCTGGTGGAGGAACGTCGACTCGATGACCAGCATGTCGACGCCGTCGGCCAGTTCGTGGACGCCGTCGCAGAGCCGGGTGTCCATGACGAACGCGACCTTCTGCCCCGGCCGGGGCACGCTGCATGCGTCGAGGGTGGCGGTGCGGCCGTCCGGCGCGGTGATCCGGCCCTCCTCCTGGAGCCGCCGGATCATCGGCCCGCGGATGCCCCGCGCGGCGAGTTCGGCGGGCAGCATCGTGCGGCCGTCCGGCTCCTCCAGCCGGTACCCGTACGCCTCGACGGGGTGGGACAGCCGCCGCGCGACCAGGGTGAACGGGGCGTCGCCGGTGTCGAGCGGCATCCGCTCACCGGAGACCGGACGCTCGCGGATCACGTCGGTGTCCCGGAAGGCGGTCGCGTGCCGCAGCCGCTCCCAGTAGGGCGCGCCGCTCGCCGGGAACGCGGCGTCCACCGGATGCTCGACGCCGTCGCGGGCGATGCGCTGGACGATGCCGGGCACGCCGAGGCAGTGGTCGCCGTGGAAGTGCGTCACGCAGATCCAGGTCACGTCGTGCGCGGAGACCCCGGCCCGCGACATCTGCCGCTGCGTCCCCTCGCCGGGGTCGAACAGCACGCCGTGGCCGTCCCAGCGCAGCAGGTAGCCGTTGTGGTTGCGGGCCTTGGTGGGCACCGCGCTGGCGGACCCGAGGACGATCAGATCGCGAACCGACATCCCCCCATGGTGCCGGGTGGCGAAGCCGTGCAAGCGCTTGGTTATTCTGTGCGCGATACAGACGACTCAGGGAGGCTCCATTGGCCGCGAGCAAGCGCGACAAGATCAAGATGACGCCGGACGAGGTGGACGCCTACCTGGCCGCCAACTTCAAGGTGCAGATCGCGACCATCGGCAAGGACGGCGAGCCGCACCTGGTCACGATGTTCTACGCCCTGCTCGACGGGAAGATCGCCTTCACCACCTACAAGGCGTCCCAGAAGGTGCTGAACCTGCGCCGCAACCCGACCATGACCTGCCTGGTCGAGGACGGCACGGAGTACGGCAAGCTGCGCGGCGTCGTCCTCTACGGGCGCGGCGTCGTCATCGAGGACCCCAAGACGCGCAGCAAGGTCGGCATGGTCGTCGGCTCCCGCATGGCGGGCCTGCCGGTCCCGGAGATGGGCGAGCCGATCGACCCGGTCATCGCCGAGGGCATCGAGCAGGCACTCGCCAAGCGCGTCCTCATCGTCATGGAGCCCGACCGAATCGTCAGCTGGGACCACGGCAAGATGTCAACTACTCGGCCCTGAAGGGACCGGGCTTGCTCGTTCGGTCCCTTGGGGGCTTTGTTTACGCTCCCGACTGCCCCCTACGGGAGGGCGGTCACGGGTCGCATCCACTCGCCCCTGGACGGGGGCGGGTTGGGGCATGTTGACGAATACCCACGCCGAGCGTGCGCGGTTGCGTACGTTGACCCCGGCGACGACGTCGGCGGGCCCAGCGAGGCCGCACCGGCGACATGTGAAGTGGTCCCGCGCAGGACGGTTGTTCCTGGCGGTGTGGCCGCAGCGCGGGCAGCGCTGGGAGGTGTAGGCCGCATCCACCTCGATGTAGGGCACGCCGTGGCGGCGTGCTTTGTAGGCGATGAACTCGCCTAACTGGTGGAAGGGCCAGGAGGACAGGCGTGCCCGCTGGTCGCGTGGAACCGTGACCCGTCCGCGGATCCCACTCAAGTCCTCGAGTGCGATGCCGCGTCCGGTGCGTGCCGCGACGGCGACGACCTGCTTGGAAATCGTGTGGTTGACATGCGTGGCGTGCCGCGCTTCGCGGCGGGCCCGCTTCTTCAATAATCTGGCGGCTGCGCGGGTGCGTTTGGCTTGAATTTCGGCGCGTTTGCGGGCCTGCCACCGCCGGTACCGGGAAAGGCGGCGGCCCTGATGGTTGTCGCCATCGGAGGTGGTGGCCAGGTTGACGATGCCGCGGTCCACCCCCACCCAGTCGACCGGCTCGAACGGCTCCGGTTCGGGGACGTCGCAGGTGGCCAGCAGGAACCATTTCCCGTCCCGGTACACCAGATCCGATTCGCCCTTGCGGTGCGCGGCCAGCATCTTGGCCTGCTCGGGAGAGCAGGCGAACCGCAGGTTCCTGCACCGCCCCGCCGTGGTCCAGATGCTGACGGTGCCCGCGTCCAACTGCCACGACAGGTTGCGGTCGTCGAAGGTGTGCGCAGCGTCCGGCCGGAAGGCGATGGGTTTGGACTCGGCCTTGCGGCGGCACTTGGATGCCGGGCCGCCGAGACGGCCGTTGCGGATGGTGCCGCGCAGGGTGGTGTAAGCGTCCACGACCCGCTTGATCACGTGCTGGGCGGCCTGGGCGCCCAGCCCGGCCGCTTTGAGATCGCCGTAGCACAGCCTCCGCAAGGGCAGTTCACGGCAGCGCAGCCCGAACTCTGCGAAGGCCGCGGCCGAGACCTGGTCGGCGGCGGTGTTGACCCGATGGAGGGTGTGTTCCAGTGCCGCCGCCTGCTCGGGTGTCGGCAGGAGCTTGACCTGCACAACCAATTTCACAATCCGTGACTGTATCATTACAGACTCTAGGTTGTCTGGGGCCGAGACGGGCGCCGCCGGGGCGCCGCGTACGAGAGAAGCGCTTCCTCCCGGCCCTGAAGGACCGTGGTTCCTCGCTAGAAGCCCGCTGAACCCGCCGGAGTCAGCCGGGCTCGACGTCCTCGTCCCAGACCAGATCGCCGGCCTGGAGCAGGGCGGCCGTTTCGGCGGCGTGGTCGGCTCGCTGGTGGGCGGCGTCGGCTATGTGGACGAACATGGCCGCCTGCTCCTCCGGTGTGCCGTCCTTGCGCAGGATCTCCAGTGCCTGGCCGAAGAAGTTGGTGGCCGCCACGGGACGGTCCGCGCGCAGGTACGCCTCACCCAGGGCGGTCAGGGCGCCGGCGCGCTCGTGGCCGTCCGGTTCCGGAAGGGCGGCGAACTCGTCGGGGAGCGGGCCGAGCAGTCCGATGGCGCGGTCCAGGTCGCCCGTCTCGGTCAGGGCGCGGGCGAGGTCGAGGCGGGCCCGCAGGATCGCGCGAGGGTCGCCGTCGGCCTCCGCACGGTCGAGGTGCTCCCGCATGACGTCCGCGGCCTCCGACCAGCGTTCGCGGTGGAGGAGGGCCGCGAACTGCGAGTCGTCGTCCGCCGCACGGGTGAGGGCGTGATCGAGCAGGCGGCGGAGTGCGGCGTCGCCCTCGTCCCGTCCGGCCCGGTCCCGGGCCTTGTCGCGGACGTCGCCCGCGAGCCGGAACCGGTCGCCGGACGCGGTGACGAGGCCGTGCGCGGCCAGCGTCTCCAGCAGTTCGCGGGCCTCCGGCTCGGAGACGTCCGCGAGGGCGGCGGCCGACGCGGGGCCGACGCCGCCGCCGGGCGGGAGGCTGAGCAGCCTGAGCAGCCGGGCCGCCGCCGGGGCGAGCCCCCGGTAGGCGTCCTCGAAGTTCGCGCGCACGACGGGGGTCCTCCCCGGACGCGGCCCGATCGAACCGGGCTAGTCCGCGCTCAGGCGTCGTCCCCGGGGCTCTTGGCCGCCTTGGCGCTCCTGGCCTCCTCGGCGCGATCCCACTCCTGCTGCTTCAGCTCCTCTTCGCTGGGTGCCTGGATCTTCTTCATCTGCTTGGTCATCGAGCGGACCAGGAAGATCGTCGCGACCAGCAGGGCGAGGAAGACCACGAAGCCGAGGACGCCGGGACTGACCGTGTCATTGTTCAGTGGCATGGCGCTGAGGGGAGGCATTACAGACACACCTTCTCCCGGATGCCGGCGAACAGGTCGTCCTCCGGCAGCTCGGTGTCGACGAGGGACCTGGCCAAATGGTAGTCCTCGGTCGGCCATGCCTCGCGCTGGACGTCCATCGGGACGGCGAACCAGGCCCCGTTGGGGTCGATCTGGGTGGCGTGGGCGAGGAGGGCGCGGTCCCTGGTCTCGAAGTGGTCGGCGCAGGGGACGCGCGTGGTGACGTCCCACTGGGCGCGCCGGTCGCCCTCCTCCTCGAAGCGCTTCATCCAGTCGGTGTAGGGCGACTCCAGGCCGGCGTCCTGCATCGCCGTGTGGAGGGCGAGGATGCGGGCCTTGGTGAACGTCATGTGGTAGTAGAGCTTGAGCGGCTGCCAGGGCTCGCCCGCGTCCGGGTAGCGCTCCGGGTCGCCCGCGGCCTCGAACGCCTCCACCGACACCTCGTGGCACTTGACGTGGTCGGGGTGCGGGTACCCGCCCTTCTCGTCATAGGTGAGCATCACGTGGGGGCGGAAGTCGCGGACGGCGCGCACCAGCGGCTCGGTCGCGGTCTCCAGCGGCTCCAGCGCGAAGCAGCCCGCCGGCAGCGGCGGCAGCGGGTCGCCCTCGGGGAAGCCGGAGTCGACGAAGCCGAGCCAGTGCTGCCGGACGCCGAGGATCTCGCGGGCCCGCGCCATCTCCGCCTCGCGGACCTTGCCGATGTCGGCCTTGATCTCCGGCCGGTCCATCGCGGGGTTCAGGATGTCGCCGCGCTCGCCGCCGGTGCAGGTGACGACGAGCACCTCGACGCCGTCCGCGACGTACTTGGCCATCGTGGCCGCGCCCTTGCTGGACTCGTCGTCGGGGTGGGCGTGCACCGCCATGAGCCGCAGCGGCCCGGCGCCGCCGCCGCACGGCCGGTCGAGCGTCGTACCGTCGATGACCTCGGACACGGATCTTCCTCTCGGAACTCTTCTGGGCGCCCCCGGTTCGAGGCATGCGCCGGCACAGACGAGAATTGTCCCCGACAACGTCCGCCCACCGCACGGAGATTCCCCGCCATGACGACCAGCGTGTCGAAACCCGCGGCCCCCGCCGAACCCCGGCGCGGCCGGGTCGGGATGGTGATCGCCGGCCTGCTCGCGGCCTCGACCGCGCTCGGCATCGGGATTCTCGCCGCCCATGCTGGGCAGACTCCCGGCATAGTGCCACAAACCGTCTCGTACGACATCACCGACAGCACGGTGACGATCAACTACACGGTGGCCAAGGAGTCGGGCGACGAGGTCCGCTGCACGGTCGACGCCTACGACACCGACTTCGCGATCCTGGCGAAGAAGGAGATCTCCGTACCGGCCGGGAAGTCCGGAGTGAAGGGGACGGAGACGCTGACGACGCCGTCGCGGGCCACCGGAGCCCGGATCCACGACTGCCGGAAGGCGTGACCGGACGGACCGGACCGAAGATGCGCCCGGGAAGCGCCGAGCCGCGATTTGCGGATTGCGGACGCCGAGTTCAGGGAACCTTTACCCGCACACACCGGATAGGCTAGAGGTTTCACCCGGCCGCACTTCATGTCGATGTGACACCCACCCGCGTGGGCGGGTGAGGATCGCAACATGTGGATGAGGAGTACCCGTGACCGAGACCCGCGCTGACAACGTCACCTGGCTGACCCAGGAGGCGTACGACCGGCTCAAGGCTGAGCTGGACCATTTGTCGGGCCCGGGCCGCATCGAGATCGCTCAGAAGATCGAGGCGGCGCGGGAGGAGGGCGACCTGCGCGAGAACGGCGGCTACCACGCGGCCAAGGAGGAACAGGGCAAGATCGAGGGCCGCATCCTGCAACTCCAGGGCATCCTGGAGAACGCGCGCGTCGGGGAGGCCCCGCGCACCGAGGGCGTCGTCGGCCCGGGCATGACGGTCACGATCTCGTTCGAGGGCGACGACGAGGAGGTCACCTTCCTGCTCGCCTCCCGCGAGGAGGTCGGCGCCCCCATCGACGTCTACTCGCCGAAGTCGCCCCTGGGCGCCGCCATCGACGGCAAGAAGGTCGGCGAGAAGGCCACCTACACGCTGCCGAACGGCCGCCCCATGACCGTCGAGATCCTCGACGCCACCCCGTACGGAGCCGCCTGACCGCCCACCCGGAGCGGCGGCCTCCCCTGGCCGGGTGCGCGAGCACGGAGAACGTCCCGCGATAGCGGCCCTGTGCGATCCGGGTGCATCCGGCGATGGCCGGGAGTGATGGTTCTTACGCGGTGCCCTGCTGGGGGGCCCGCCCCCCGGCGGCTCGGCCACCCGGGGCC
>NZ_JBEYTW010000032.1:0-87272 GCF_040643275.1 Spirillospora sp. NPDC047418 | reverse complement strand
GCCCCGTCCTGGCTGCCCGCCGAGGTGGCCCGGCACGCCGCGACACCGGACACGCTCCCGGTCGGGTCGCCGGGCAAGGTCGGCGTGCTGGAGCTGGAGTTCGCCGTGGCCGGCGGCCGGACGGAGATGACCGGCCACTTCCAGAAGGCGCCGCTGCACACCACCCGGCCCCTCTACCCCGACCCCGGCCGGCCGGACATGCCGCATGTCCTGTTCATGTCGTCCGGGGCCGGGATCCTGCAGGGCGACCGGTACCGCATGGCGCTGGACTGCGGGCCGGGCACGTCCGTCCACTTCACCACCCAGACCGCGACGCGGCTCTACCGGATGGAGCACGACTACGCGACCCAGGTCGTCGAGCTCTCCGCCGGGCCCGGCAGCCATGTCGAGTACCTGCCCGCGACCACGATCCCGTTCGGGGAGTCGCGGTTCTACCAGCGCATGAGCGTCACCGCCGACCCGGAGGCGACCGTCGTCCTCGGCGACCGGCTGATGGCGGGGCGGCTGGCCCGCGAGGAATGGCACGCCTACACCGCCTACTGCACCGACCTGGAGGTCCGCGACCCGGACGGGCGGCTGCTGTTCGCGGACCCGGTCCGGCTCGTCCCGTCCGACGACGGGGTGACCGGGCCCGCGGTGATGGACGGCTTCGGGCTCATGGCGTCCCTCTACGTCGTCACGCGGGCGCGACCGGCCCGGCAGATCGCGGACGCCATGCACGAGGCGCTCGCCGCGACCGGGCTGCGCGGCGGGGCGAGCGTCCTGCCCGGCGACTGCGGGGCGTGGGCCCGGCTGCTCGGCGACCGATCGCCGGAGGTCGAGGCCGCGTTCCAGCGGACCTGGGACGCCGTCCGCCGGCTGCTTCTCGGCGTCCCCGCCCTGGGGCCGCGAGGCGTACTGCCGTGAAGGAGGCGCTGCCGTGAAGGAGCCGCTGCGGGGACGCCTGCACAACCGTGAGCGGGCCGAGGCCCGCGTCCTGCACCCGCACAAGGGGCCGCCGCCGCTGCCCGGGTTGAAGCCGCGGGTCATCGCGGACGTCGCGGTGGGCGGCGCGCTCGGCGCACTCGCCCGTTACGGGCTCACCCAGGCGATCCCGGCGGCCCGGCTGGGGTTCCCGTGGGGCACGTTCACCGTCAACATGCTCGGCTGCCTCGCCATGGGCCTGCTGACCAGCTACCTGCTCGGCGGCCGCGCGCACCCCTGGGCGCGTCCGCTGGCCGTGACCGGATACCTGGGCGGATTCACGACGTTCTCGCACCTGATCGACGGCGTCTATACCCTCGGCGACGGCGGCAGGCCCGGCCTGGGCATCGGCTACGCGGTCGCCAGCACGGTGCTCGGCTGGGTCATGATCGCCGCCGGCCTGGTGCTCGGACGGAAGATCCCGCACCGGAGTGAAGCGTGACGACTTTCATCGTGGTACTCCTCGTCCTGGCGGGCGGCGCCGTGGGCGCGGTGATGCGCTACGTCTTGGACGGCTACGTCAAGGCGGCCGCCGGCAAGTCGATGCCGTGGGGCACGCTCTCCGTCAACCTCCTCGGCGCGGGCGCACTGGGCGCCCTGCACGGGGCCGGAACCGGGACCTATGTCGAAGCGCTGATGGGCACCGGTCTGTGCGGCGCGCTGACCACCTTCAGCACCTTCGAACTCGACACCGTCCACCTGTTCCAGGACGGCGCCTACGCCAGGGCCGCCGTCAACGCCGCCGGCAGCCTGCTGCTGGGTTTCGGGGTCTTCCTCGCCCTCCACGTCGCCTTCCAGCACCTCACCTGACGGGAGGTGCCGGAAGACGACGCGCGTCATCACGGGTAGTTCGGGTTGTTGGTCGTCGGGATCGAGATGCTGATCGGGTACTCCGCCCCGGACAGGACGAACAGGACCACCTGGCGGATGATCTCGTCGAAGAGCCAGTAGACCTGCCGCAGCCCCTTCGGCGCGTCGGTGATGTCGAGGATGCCCTCCCGGACGGCGACGAACGCCGGCCACAGGTTCTCGAAGATCGGGTCCCACAGCGGCTGCCGCGGGATCTTCAGCCAGCCGGCGATCTCGTCCCCGAGCACGTAGCGGGTGAGCGCGCTGAGCACGGGCTTGGACAGGATCCCGAGGTCGATGAACGACGCCAGGTTGAGCAGCATGTCGGCGAGCTTGATGCCCTCGGGCGTGGGCGCGAGGATCGGGTCCAGGACCTGCTTGGCCTGGGCGTTCGCCTCGTCCCACGACTTCGGGATGTACTCGTCCCTGATGCCGAGCATGTGCGCGGTCATCTGCCACGAGTGCAGGAAGGCCGCGGACTCGTCGGCGGGGATCGGGACCTTCCACTTGGTCAGCTGCTTCATGACCGTCGTGGGCAGGCTGTGCCAGGTGACCATCATGTCGGCCTGGCTGATCGGGATGCTCTCGTCGGCGACCTTGGACCAGGCCGGCGACTGGGGCAGCAGGTGCCGCACGCCCGAGTGGGCCAGCCGCGTCTTGACGCAGGTCACGATCATCTCGCCGTTGGGCTCGAAGGCGTTCTCCGTGCCGACGTCGTAGCCGAGCTTGGCGGTCTTGGTGATGCGGTCACGCATGTCCGCACCGCCCTTGGAGTAGTAGACCGCGCGGGCCTCCCTGGGGATGGCCGTGCTCATCATCCCGCTGGCGAAACCGTAGGTGACGCCGAGGTAGATCCCGCGCTTCTCGTTGAACTCGAACGCCTTCGCGAGCTTGCCCTCGTCCGTCCAGGACGGGAGCTGCCGGGCCTTCTCGATGAAGTTCTTGAGGTCGGCCGGCAGCCCGCTGGGCAGGGTCTGGCCGTTCTTCGTCCAGGTCTTCAGCAGCTTGTTGACGTCGGGCACGGCGCCGCTGTCGATCAGCGAGGCGACCAGCTCGTCGCACTCGGGGTCCCAGACCCACTTGGGGTCGGCGCCCTCTCCGTAGCCCACGACCGATCCCTTGGGGGACCAGGTCCACAGGGAGGACGCCTGGGCGGGCGTCGCGACGCTCAGCGCACCGAACGCTCCCAAGGTCCCGCCCGCCGCCAGTACGTGCCGCCTGCTGGGTTTCTCCATGCCTTCGCTCCTCCGTGGCCGAGAGAACCTCGCTGATACGGTGAAACAGAGCCCGTTTCCGCGTATCATCTGTAACAGCGCCAATAACAGCACAACGTGTCCGCCATCACAAGACCTAATGTGATGATGGTTACGATTGGGTGCAAACCGGGAGTCTCGGGAGGAGCTCGTGGATTCTGTGCTGCCCTTCCTGGCCGAGCAGGGCCAGGGATCAGTGCTCGAACGCGCCTACACCGACGCGGTCGAGCAGGTCGACGACAAGGACCAGACGCGGACGCGCGTCCTCGACGCCGCCTACGAGCAGTTCTCCCGGATGGGCGTCCAGCGCTCCACCATGGAGGACGTCGCCCGCCGCGCCGGGGTCTCGCGCATCACCGTCTACCGGCGGTTCGCCACGAAGGACGCGCTGGTCGAGCACGTGGTCCGCCGGGAGTACCGCCGGTACTTCGACCAGTTCCTCGTCGACATCGGGCGGGCCGAGACCGTCGCCGACCGGGTCGTGCTGGGCTTCGTCAGCTCGCTGCGCACCATCCGCCGGCACCCCCTCATCGGCGGGCTGATCGCGACCGAACCGGACCTGGTCGTCCCGTCGATGATCAGTGACGGCGGCCGGACCCTCGCCACCGTCCGGCAGTTCCTCGCGGGCCAGCTCCGCCGCGAGCAGCGCGCCGGCACCGTCTCGGCGGACCTCGACATCGACCACGTGGCCGAGCTGATGGTCCGGATCTCCGCGTCCTTCCTGGCGATCCCGAGCGAGCTCATCGACCTCGACGACGACGACCAACTGGCCGCCCTGGCCCGCCGCTTCCTCGTCCCCATGCTCACCCCCCCACCCCCCTGACCCTGCCGCCACCGCCGCGGTCTCGGTTCGCTGTTGCGGTGCGGCCTTCTACCGTGGGCGGATGCGGATGGAGATCGACGAGGTCGGGGCGTGGCTGCGGGAGCGGTTGCCGGGGCTGGTGGCGGAGCACGGGGTGCCGGGGGTGGCGGTCGCCGTCGATGCCGGGGGGCGGCTGGTCGAGTGGGCGGCGGGGGTGCTGAGCACGGCGACCGGGGTGGAGGCGACGGTCGACTCGGTGTTCCAGATCGGGTCGGTCACCAAGACGCTGACGGCGACGCTGGTGATGGGGCTCGTCGCCGAGGGGCTGGTGGAACTCGACGCGCCTGTGCGCAGGTACCTTCCCGGGTTCCGGGAGGCGACCGTCCGGCAGTTGCTGTGCCACACGGCCGGGTTCGAGGGGGACGTCTTCACCGACACCGGCAAGGGTGACGACTGCCTGGAGCGGTACGTGGAGTTGCTGGCCGATGTGCCGCAGATCTTCGAGCCCGGGGAGATGTTCTCCTACAACAACGCGGGCTACTGCGTGCTCGGGCGGATCGTCGAGGTCGTGCGGGGCGAGCCGTTCGACCGGTGCATGCGGGACCACCTGTTCACGCCGCTTGGCATGACGCACGCGGCGAGCGATCCGTATGAGGCGATCCTGCATCGCGCGGCGGTGGGGCACCTCGGCGGGCGGCCCGTCCCGGTGTGGGCGATGGCGCGTTCGAACGCGCCCGCCGGGTCGATGCTCGCCATGACCCCGCGCGACCTGCTGGCCTTCGCCCGCGCACATCTCGCCGACGAGGGGCTGCGGGCCATGCGGGAGCCGCAGGTCGTCCTGCCCGACATCGGCTGGGGGACGGCCTGGGGCCTGGGCTGGACGCTCTACGACCTGCCCGGCGGCCCGGTGTTCGGCCACGATGGCAACACGATCGGGCAGTCGGCCGTCCTGCGGGTCGACCCCGGCCGCGACCTGTCCGTGGCGATCTTCACCAATGGCGGTGACCGCAAGGCGCTGATGAAGGAGATCCTGGGCCGGGTCGTCGAGTCGCCCGCCGAGCCCGTCCCCGATCCCACCGCGCGCCCGGATATCAGGCGTTGCGCGGGCGTCTACGTGTCGAGCACGAGCGAGACCACGGTGAGCGCGGACGAGCAGGGACGGCTGTGGCTCTCGCAGGTCCCTCTCGGCCTCGCGGCGGAGGCCGGCGACGAGCCGTACCGGACGGAACTGCTCGGCCGGCGCGGCGACTCCCTGCTGCCCGCTGAGCCCGGCCACGGCCCTGTCGCGTTCCTGGGGGACGACGGCGAGGGCCGTGCACGCTACCTGCACACGGGCCGCGCCGACGTCCGCGCCGCCGCCCGGACCGGGGCCTGACGTTCCGCCCTCCACCGCCGAGGCGGGCGGCGCGCCACCGGCCGGCAGTGTGCTCACCAGGGGATGGAGCCGTCGTCGTCGAAGAAGGCGCCGGTGGGGCCGTCGTCGGGGAGTCGGGCGAGGCGGATCGCGGTCGCCGCGCCCTGCGCCGGAGTGCGGACGCCGCGGAAGCCGTTGAGGTCGGTCGCGCAGAAGCCGGGGCAGGCGGCGTTGATCAGGATGCCGGTACCGGCAAGCTCCTTGGCGTACTGGACCGTGACCGCGTTGAGGAACGTCTTGGACGGCGCGTACGCGGCCGCGATCGGGCCCGTCTCGAAGCCGGGGTCGCTCTGCCGCGTCAGGGAGCCGACGGTGCTCGACATGTTCACGATCCGCGGGGAGGCCGAGCGGCGCAGCAGCGGCAGCATCGCGTTCGTGACGCGGATGACGCCGATGACGTTGGTCTCCACGACCGTCCGCATGATCTCGGCGGAGACCTGGGTGGGCTCCTGCGGCCTGCCGCCGGTGATGCCGGCGTTGTTGACGAGCACGTCCAGGCGCCCGGCCCGTCCCTCGATCAGCTCGGCGGCCGCGGCCACGCTCGCGTCGTCGGTGATGTCGAGCGGCACGCCGAAGGCGTCGATCCCGTCCGCGCGGAGCTTCTCCACGGCGGCCTCGCGCCGTCCGTCGTCCCGGGCGCCGACGCCGACGCTCCAGCCGAGGGCGCCCAGCCCCGCCGCGATCTCGTACCCGATTCCCTTGTTCGCGCCGGTGACCAGCGCAATGGTCTTTTCGCTCATGCCTCAAGCCTGCGCCCGCCACGGCCCGAACCTCCAACACCGTCTGGGTGGCCGGTGATACCTCCCGGGTATCGTGGCGGGTATGGAGACGCGGGAGCTGCGTTACTTCGTCGCCGTCGCCGAGGAACTGCACTTCGGCCGGGCGGCGGAGCGGCTCGGCATCGCGCAGCCGCCGCTCTCGCGGGCCATCCAGCAGCTCGAACGGCGGCTCGGAGTGACGCTCCTCGAACGCACCAACCGCAACGTCGCCCTGACCGAGGCCGGGTCGGTGCTCCTCCGCGAGGGACGGGCGGCCCTGGACGCGGTCGAGGCCGCCGACCGCCGCACCCGCCGCGCCGCGCACGTGGAACCCGGCCTCGTCCTGGTCACGAAGGCCGGCGCGTCCGGCGAACTCCTGCAGAAGCTTCTCGACGCCTACGCCGCCGAACCCGGCGCGATCACCGTGGACGTCCTTCTCTGCGGCCCCGGCGAGCAGGAGCGGCTCCTCCGCGACGGCCGCGCCGACGTGGCCCTGCTGCATCGGCCGTTCGACTCGACGGCCGGGTTCGACACCGAGGAACTGCGCACGGAAGACCAGGTCGTGCTGCTGCCCGCCGGACACCCCCTCACCAGCCGGCCGCACCTCCGCATGGCGGACGTCACCGGCCTGCCCGGCCTGCCCATGCCGCGCTGGCCCGCCTCCGACGGCACCTACCCGGACGGCCCCGGCCCCCGGGTAAGGGACCACGCGCAGTTGCTACAACTCATCGCCCTCGGCCGCGCCACCGCCGTCCTGCCCGAATCGGCCCGCAGCTACCTGCGGGACGGCCTGGCCGCCGTCCCGCTGCTGGACGCGCCGAAGGTGACGACGGTGATCGCCTGGCCCCCGCACAGCCGCTCCCACCCCCTCGCCCTACTGATCCAAACCGCCACCACTGTGTAGAACACGGACGGCGAGGGGCGCCGCCTCGATACCTGGTTCGAACTCACGTGACCACCCGCACCCGCCCCAGAACGCGGGGCGGGCTCGGGCGGGACGGGTCAGCGGGTGAGGCGGGCGGCCAGGCGGGGTAGGAGGCGGAGGGCGTTGGTCCGGACGATGGCGCGGTGGGCGCGGTCGTCCAGGGACGGGTCGCGGTCGAAGGCCCTTGTATTGAGGGTTACCTCGCGGGCGGAGTTGGCGGGCCAGTCGGTGCCGAACAGTACGCGGCCGGGGCCTACGGCGTTGAGGAGGGTCGGGGAGGCGTACGGGGACGTCGGGAGCGCCGTGTCGTAGTAGAAGCGGCGGAGGGTGGGGCGCATGTCCGCCGGGAACGGGCCGCCGTCCTCCCGGTGCGCGCGTTCGGCGCGGCCGGCCATGTACGGCAGGAACCCGCCGCCGTGGGACAGGATCACCGACACGTTGCGGTGCCGGTCGAGTGTTCCGGCGGCGATGAGGCTCAGTGCGGTGCGGGTGGTGTCGAGCAGGAAGTCGGCGAGCCAGTCCCCGACCTCGGGTACCTCGACGATGCCCTTGGGCGCGACCGGGTGGGCGAACACGACCGCGCGGCGGCGGTCGAGTTCGGCGAAGAGCGGCTCGAACATCGGGTCGCCCAGGTAGTGGCCGTCGGCCGAGGTGTTGAGGAGGATGCCGTCGGCGCCGAGGTCGTCCAGCGCGTGGGCGGTCTGGGTGAGGGCCAGGTCCGGGTGGAGCATGGCCACGTTGGCGAAGAAGCCGAAGCGGGTGGGGTGGTCGCGGGCGAGTTCGGCGAGCGACTCGTTGCACACCTGGACGCCCGAGACGGCGGTCGCGCGGTCCTGGAAGATCTCGGCGGGCACCGGCGCGGACGCGACGCCGGCGGTGATGCCGTTGGCGTCCATGGTCCGGAGCGTGCTCTCCAAGGTCCACTGGGCCCAGGACGGGCCGCCCGTCGGCGGGAGGATGCCCTGGTCGACCGCCCATCGCCGCATGGCGGGCGGGACGGCGTGGTGGTGGGTGTCGATCCTGCCGCGCGCGGGCCGGGGCGGGCTCGCCGCGGCGCCGGTCGCGGGCAGCGCGGTCGCCGCCGCGGTCAGTCCGGACAGCTGGAGTGCGCGTCGGCGGGTCAGTTCGGGCATGGCCGTCTCCGTTCGGCTCAGTCGGAACGCCGCCCACGTCTCTCCTGAGAAAGTCTCAAGTGAGACTATATCAGAAGGCCCTACCATGGGGCCATGCTCGACGACCTGCTCGAACGGATCCTGGCCGAGGACGGCGACGCCGCCGCGCGGCACGTGGGGCTCGGCATGCTGCTGGCCGCCGCGCACGGCCAGAGCCGCGCCGGGATGAACGACGAGCTGCGCCCGCTCGGCATCGACGTCCGCGAGTTCACCATGCTGCTCGCCCTGGACATGTACGGGCCGTCCAGCCAGCGGCGCCTCATCGAGCTGACCGGCATCGACAAGTCCACGATGGTGCGCATCGTCGACGAGCTGGAACGCGGTGGGCTGGTCCGGCGCGAACGGGTACCGGAGGACAGGCGCGCCTATTCGGTCATGCTGACCGATGACGGCAGGCGCACCCTGGAGGGCGGCCGGCGTGCCGGGGCCGACGTGGGCGAGCGGCTCTTCGGCCGACTCCGCCCGGACGAACGCGACCAACTCGTCAACCTGCTCCGCCGACTAGCCGAACCACCGCCCCCCGCTGAGGAGGCCACCTCGGCAGGCTGAGCGGCCCGGCTGAGCCGGGCTGTTCTGGGTAGCAGAATCTTTTATTCTTCTGCGGGAACTGGCCGCACGATTGCCGGTATGACCAGCACTCCTGTCGCGGGGTCGCCCGTGAAGCTGTCGGCCGTGGACGCTCCCGGGCAGCCGGATGTCACGCCCGAGCTCGAAGACCTCTACCGCGGGTTCGAAGCCGAGCTGCTCGTGCCGCTGTGGACCGAGATCGGTGACCTGATGCCGGTGCATCCGCGGTCCAAGGCCGTCCCGCATGTGTGGAAGTGGGACGCGCTGGTCCGGCTCGCCGAGCAGGCCGGGCGGCTCGTGCCGGTGGGGCGCGGGGGAGAGCGGCGGGCCATCGCGCTGGCCAATCCGGGGCTGGGCGGACGGCCGTTCGCGTCGCCGACGCTGTGGGCGGCGATCCAGTACCTGATGCCGGGGGAAGATGCCCCCGAGCACCGCCACACGCAGCACGCCTTCCGGTTCGTGGTCGAGGGCAGCGGAGTGTGGACGGTCGTCGGCGGTGACCCGGTGCCGATGAACCGGGGCGATTTCCTGCCCCAGGCGGGCTGGAACTGGCACGCGCACCACAACGCGACCGACCGGCCGATGGCCTGGATCGACGGGCTCGACATCCCCTTCCAGTACCTGACCGAGACACAGTTCTTCGAGTTCGGGCGGGACGAGCTGTCGGAGGGCGAGCACGTCACGCCTGAGCGGTCGCGTTCGGAGCGGTTGTGGGGGCACCCCGGGCTGCGTCCGGTCGGTGTCGGGCACGCGACTCCCGGGTCGCCGCTGCTCTCCTACAAGTGGGAGTACACCGACCGTGCGCTGAGCGATCAGCTCGCGCTGGAGAGGGAAGGGCACGCGGGGACGGTGGAGCCCGGCCACGCCGCCGTCCGGTACAGCAACCCGGTCGACGGCACCGATGTGCTCCCGACGCTGCGCGCCGAGTTCCACCGGGTGGCGCGGGGCACCGAGACGGCTCCCGTGCGCGAGACCGGCTCCAGTGTGTACCAGGTCTTCGACGGCTCCGGCACGGTGACGGTCGGCGACCGGTCCTGGTCGGTGGCCCGTGGCGACCTTTTCGTCGTTCCCTCGTGGGAGCCGTTCTCGGTGCGGTCCGAGGCCGGGTCCACCGACTCCGACTCCGGGGCGCTTGATCTGTTCCGCTTCTGCGACGCGCCCGTTTTCGAGGCCCTCAAGCTCAACCGATTCGCCAAGGACTCTTGAATGAAGCTCTCCACCATCCGTACCGCCACCGGTACCCGCGCCGTCCGGCTCGACGGCGGCAAGCTCGTCGACGTCGGGTTTCCCGACCTCGGCGCGCTCCTCGCCGAGCCGGACTGGCAGGCCAGGGCGGCGGACGCCACCGGCCCGGCCTACGAGGTCGACGGCGCCGACTTCGCGCCCGTCGTGCCCCGTCCCTCGAAGGTGATCTGCGTCGGGCACAACTACTCCAACCACATCAAGGAGATGGGGCGGGAGCTTCCGTCCTATCCGACGCTGTTTCCGAAGTTCGCCGACAGCCTCGTCGGCGCTCGCGACGACATCGTCAAGCCCGCTGAGACGGACGCGCTCGACTGGGAGGTGGAACTCGCCGTCGTCATCGGCCGGGACGTCCGCCGCGCCGACGATGCCCAGGCCGAGGCGGCGATCGCGGGCTTCACCGTCATGAACGACGTCTCCGTCCGCGACTGGCAGTTCCGCACCATCGAGTGGACGCAGGGCAAGATCTGGGACTCCTCCACGCCTGTCGGCCCCTACCTCGTCACCCCGGACGAGGTCGGCGGCGTCCGTCCGGCCCTGAAAGTGAGGACACTCGTGGACGGCCGGGAGATGCAGTCCGACGACACCGGCACGCTGCTGTTCGACCCTGTCTTCCTGGTCAAGTACGTCTCGACGATCGTCCGGCTGCGTCCCGGCGACCTGATCGCCACCGGTACCCCGGCCGGCGTCGGCCACGCCCGCGACCCGAAGGTCTACCTGACCGGCGGCGAGACGGTCGTGACCGAGATCGACGGGCTCGGTGCCTGCACGAACCGCATCGTCAAGGACGCCTGATGGCCCGTTCGTTCACCGACGTCCTCCGCTGGACGCAGGACGGGACGACGCTGTTCCTCGGCGCCGTCGACCGCCTGACCGAACCGGAGTACGACGCCCCGAGCCTGCTGCCCGGCTGGACCCGCAAGCACCTGATCGCCCACGTCGCGGCCAACGCGGAAGCGCTCGGCAACCTGGTGCGCTGGGCCGCGACCGGCGAGGCGACCCCCATGTACGCCTCGCCGGAAGAGCGGGCGGCCGGGATCGCGCGCGGCCCCCGGATGAGCGGCGCGGAACTGGCCGCATGGGCGGGCTCCTCGGCCGCGACGCTGCGGACCTCGATGGACGAGCTGACCGAGCGCCACTGGCAGGCCGAGGTCGTGACGGCGCAGGGCCGTACCGTGCCCGCCACCGAAGTGCCCTGGCTGCGGTCGCGGGAGGTCCTCGTCCACGCCGTCGACCTCGGCTGCGGCATCTCCTTCGACGACCTGCCGGGCGACTTCCTGCGCGCCCTCGTCACCGACATCACCGCCAAGCGGCGGCTGGACGCACTGCCGGACGGGCCGCTGCCCGAGGTGGCCGCCTGGCTGGCCGGACGCCCGCACGCCCTCGCCGGCGCCCCGTCCCTCGGCCCCTGGCTCTGAGGCCCGAGAAGGAAGAGACCATGAGCAACCCTGATGTGATCGTCGTCGGCGGCGGGATCGGCGGGCTCGGCGCCGCCTACGCGCTGGCCCGCCGGGGCCTGGCGGTCCGGCTGCTGGAGCGGTCCGACGCGTTCGGCGAGGTCGGCGCCGGCATCCAGCTCGCGCCCAACTGCACGCGCATCCTCGACGACTACGGCCTGCTGGACGAGGCCATGGGCCTCGGCGTCGTCCCGGACGCGATGATCATGCGCGACGCCGTGGACGGGTCGGAGCTGACCCGGCTCGACCTGCGCGACCTGGAACGCCGCTACGGGTACCCGTACCTGGTCATCCACCGCAGCGACCTGCACGCCATGCTGCTGCGCGCCTGCCGCCGCGCCGGCGTGGACCTGGTGACGTCGCAGCAGGCGGTCGCCTACGCCAACACCGCCGATGGCGCCCGTGTGACGCTCGCCGACGGCCACACCGAGGAGGCGCGGGTCGTCATCGCGGCCGACGGGCTGCACTCGGTGGCCCGCGAACTGATGTCGGACGACGAGCCGGTCTCCTCCGCGTACGTCGCCTACCGGGGCACCGTGCCGACGTCGAGCGGGCGCGCGGCCGGCATCGACCTCAGCGAGGTCGTGGTCTACGTCGGGCCGCGCTGCCACTTCGTCCACTACGGGCTGCGCGGCGGTGAGCTGCTCAACCAGGTCGCCGTCTTCGAGTCGCCCAAGGCGCGCGCCGGCGAGGCGGACTGGGGCACACCCGACGAACTGGACGCGGCGTTCGAGCAGACCTGCGACTTCGTCCGCGAGGGACTCCCGCACATGTGGCGCGACAAGTGGTGGCGGATGTACGACCGCGACCCCATCATGACCTGGGTGAACGGCCGCATCGCGCTGCTCGGCGACTCCGCGCACCCGCCGCTCCAGTACATCGCCCAGGGCGCGATCATGGCGCTGGAGGACGGCTGGGTCCTCGGCGAGCACGTCGCCCGCCACCGCGACGGCGGCGGGACGGTGGACTGGCCCGCCGTCCTCGCCGCCTACCAGGCCGTCCGGCCCGAGCACTGCTGCCGCGTCCTCACCACGTCCCGCGCGTGGGGCGAGTTGTGGCATCTCGACGGAACGCCCCGGCGGCAGCGCAACGCCCTGCTGCGGGAACGCGACCCCCACGACTACGCGTTCGTGGACTGGCTCTACGGCCCGACCGCCCTGGACCCGCATGACGAGCCCCCGATGTTCGAGCCGATCCCCCTCTCCACCGCACCCGCCCCAGCCCTTCGTTGACCTGCGGCGTGTTGTTGTTATCAGCGCTCTCATAACAACAACACGCCGCAGATCAACGGGTTAGGCCGGGTTGAGGGGGACGGGGACGCGGTCGCGCAGCTCGTCCAGCGTGATGCCGAAGGTCTCTCGGACGGACGCGCCGTCCTCGCCCACGTCGATCACGGCCACGTCGGTGTAGACGCGGCTCACGCAGCCGGCGCCGGTCAGCGGGTACGTGCACTCGGGGACCAGCTTCGAGCGGCCCTTCTTGTCGAAGAGCGTCATCATCACGAACACCTGCTTGGCGCCGATGGCCAGGTCCATCGCGCCGCCGACGGCCGGGATGGCGTCGGGGGCACCGGTGCTCCAGTTGGCGAGGTCGCCGGTCGCCGACACCTGGAACGCGCCCAGCACGCACACGTCGAGGTGGCCGCCGCGCATCATGGCGAACGAGTCCGCGTGGTGGAAGTACGCCGTCCCGGGAAGCTCCGTCACCGGAACCTTTCCGGCGTTGGTGAGATCCGGGTCGATCTCGTCGCCGACCGCGGCGGGGCCCATGTTGAGCATGCCGTTCTCGGTGTGCAGCACGACGCCCGAGCCGTCCGGCAGATGGTCGGCGACCCTGGTCGGACGGCCGATGCCGAGGTTCACATACGAGCCGGCCGGGATGTCGCGGGCGACGAGCGCGGCCAGCTCATCGGGGTTCAGGGCCATGTCAGCGCGCTCCTTGGACGGTGTACTGCCGTGCCTCGACCCGCACCACGCGGTCGACGAAGATGCCGGGCGTGACGACCGCCTCCGGGTCGATCCCCCCGGCGGGGACGACGTCGCCGACCTGCACGATCGTGCTGGCGGCGGCCGTCGCCATGACGGGACCGAAGTTGCGGGCGGTCTTGCGGTAGACGAGGTTGCCCAGCGTGTCGGCGCGGTGCGCGCTGATCAGCGCCACGTCCCCCTTGATCGGGTACTCCAGGACGTGGACGCGGCCGTCGATCGTCCGGGTCTCCTTGCCCTCGGCCAGCGGGGTGCCGGCCCCGGTCGGGCAGAAGAAGGCGCCGATGCCCGCGCCCGCCGCGCGCATCCGCTCGGCGAGGTTGCCCTGCGGCACGATCTCCAGCTCGATCCGCCCGGCCCGGTACAGCTCGTCGAAGACGTAGGAGTCGCTCTGCCGGGGGAACGAGCAGAGCACCTTCCGGACGCGCCCGGTCTTCAGCAGCGCGGCCAGCCCGACGTCCCCGTTGCCGGCGTTGTTGGACACGATGGTGAGGTCCGTCGCGCCCTGCCGGATCAGCCCGTCGATGAGGTCGAACGGCATGCCCGCGAAGCCGAAGCCGCCGACCAGCACGGTGCTGCCGTCCTCGATGCCCTGGACGGCCTCGTCGACGCTCTCCAGGATCTCCGCGCGGCTCACGCCCCCACCCCCGTGTTCTTCACGGCCGTGTTCTCCACGACGACGGCCAGGCCCTGCCCGACGCCGATGCAGATCGCGGCGACGCCCCAGCGTTCGCGGCGCTCGCGGAGCACCTTCACGAGCGTGCCGAGGACGCGGGCGCCGCTGGCGCCCAGCGGGTGGCCGAGCGCGATCGCGCCGCCCTTCGCGTTGACGATTTCCGGGTCGATGCCCCAGGCGTCCACGCAGACCAGCGACTGGACGGCGAACGCCTCGTTCAGTTCCACGGCGCCGACCTGGTCCCAGCCGATCCCGGCCCGCGCGAGGGCGCGGTTCGCCGCCTCGACGGGGGCGTACCCGAAGTCCTGCGGGTCGAGCGCGAACGCGCCGCGTCCGGCGATGCGGGCGAGCGGGTCGAGGCCGATCCGGTCGGCGGCGGCCGCCGAGCCGAGCAGCAGCGCGGACGCGCCGTCGCTCAGCGGCGAGGCGTTGCCCGCGGTGATGGTGCCGTCCTGGCGGAAGCTCGGCTTGAGCTTGGCCAGCTTCTCCGGCGAGGTGTCGGCGCGGATGCCCTCGTCGCGCTTCAGGTCGCCGGCCGGGACGACCAGGTCGTCGTAGAAGCCCTCGTCCCAGGCGGCCGCCGCCAGCCGGTGGGAGCGCAGGGCGAACGCGTCCTGCCGCTCCCGGCCGATGCCGTACCGCTCCTGGAGCAGCTCGTTGGCCTCGCCGAGCGAGACCGTCCACTCCTTCGGCATGCGCGGGTTCACCAGCCGCCAGCCGAGCGTGGTCGACACCGCCGCCAGGTTCCCGGCGGGGAAGCCCTTGGCGGGCTTCGGCAGCACCCACGGCGCCCGCGTCATCGACTCGACCCCGCCCGCCAGGACGATGTCGGCGTCGCCGGTCTCGATCGTCCGGGAGCCGATCATCGCCGCGTCGAGGCTGGACCCGCACAGCCGGTTGACGGTCGTGCCGGGCACGCTCGTCGGCAGCCCGGCGAGCAGCGCGGCCATCCGGCCGACGTTGCGGTTCTCCTCGCCCGCGCCGTTCGCGTTGCCCCACACGACCTCGCCGATCGCGGCCGGGTCCAGCCGGGGCGCCCGGTCCAGCAGCGCGGTGATCACGCCGGCCGCGAGGTCGTCCGGACGCACGCCCGCCAGCGCGCCGTTGAATCGCCCGAACGGCGTCCGGACGGCGGAGTACACATAGGAGCTCATGCCATCGAGGCTAGTGAGCTGGCTTGATACAGTGAAGTATCAATATTTACTCTCATTGAGACGCTCAGCATATGGATCTGCGCCACCTGCGGTACTTCGTCGCCGTCGCCGAGGAACTCCACTTCGGCCGCGCCGCCGAGCGGCTCACCATGGCCCAGCCGCCGCTGTCGCAGGCGATCCGCAGGCTGGAGGCCGAACTCGGCGTGGAGCTGTTCCACCGGAGCACGCGCCGGGTCGGCCTCACCGACGCGGGCCGCGCCTACCTGGCCCGCGCCCGCAAGATCCTCGGCGAGGTGGACGAGGCGGCGCACGAGGCCCGGCTGGTCGCGGCCGGCGCGGTCGGCCATCTCGCGATCGGCTGCGTGGGGTCGGCGACCTACAGCCTGCTGCCCGCGCTGTCGCGGGGGCTCTCGCTGGAACTGCCCGGCGTCGACTTCTCCTTCCGCGGCGAGATGCTGGTGCCCGACCAGGTTGCGGCGCTGCGGGCCGGCGAGGTCGACCTGGCGCTGCTGCGGCCGCCGATCGCCGACCTGTCGCTCACCGTCCTGCCGCTGCGCCGGGACCGGCTCGTCGTCGCCGTCCCCGCCGACCACGCCCTCGCCGCCGTCCCGCGGCCGGGCGTCGCCGACCTGGCGGACGCCGACCTCATCGTGCACTCCGCGGACCGCCGCTCGGTGATGTACGACGTCGTGCTCGGGCTGTTCCGCGACGCCGGCGTCGAGCCCCGGATCCGGCACGAGGTCGCCGAGACCTCCACGCTGATCACCCTCGTCGCGGGCGGTCTCGGTGTCGCCGTCGTCCCGGAGCCGGTGACGGCCCTGGCCCTCGAAGGCGTCGCCTACCGCCCGCTGGCGAACCCGGCCGTGGACGTCGAGCTGGCCATCGCCCACCGCACCGACCGCACCGAACCCCACCTCGCCCGCGCCGTCTCGGTCATCCGGCACATCGTCTGACCTGTCATCCGCCCTGTGGGAGCCGACCGGCCGGCGTGCGCAGGTCGCGATCCATGAGGCGGAGCCGAGGGCGGTGGTCCTCCCCTTCACCCGCCGTTCTGCGGTCGGCGGAACGGCTGGGGAATGAGCGCGCCGCCGACTTACGATGTGCGCATGGCCGAGACGACCCGCCCGCTCACACCCGCCGCCGAGACGCCGTACAAGACGCCGCGCGAGGAGTCGCACGAGCCGCCGCACGTGAAGCCGCACGTGAAGCCGCACGTGACGCCGTACGAGCCGCCGCGTGAGGAGTCGCACGAGCCGCCGCGCGGAGAGCCGCGCGGCCCGGCCGCAGCAGGCGGCCCGGCCGGGGCGGGCGGCCCGGCCGGGGCGGGCGGCCCGGCCGGGGCGGGCGGTGCGGCGGAGCCGCTGTGGCGGGACGCGCTCGGCGGCTGCCTGCGCCGGCTGCGCCTGGAGCGCGGCGAGATCCTGGTCGAGACCGCCCGCCGCGCCGGGGTCTCCCCGCAGTACCTCTCCGAGATGGAACGCGGGGTCAAGGAGCCGTCCAGCGAGATGATCGCCGCGGTCGCGGGCGCCCTGGACACGACGCTCGCCGACCTGGCGCTCGCGGTCGCGACCACCCTGCTGGCCGCGCCCGCCGCGACCGCTCCGACGGGCCCGACCTGCCAGACCGCATACGCCCTCGCCGCGTAACCCCGGGCGGGGTGGTTAGGCGGGGATCGGTTGGCGTTCCTCGATCACCTGGTCGATGAGGCCGTAGTCGAGGGCGCCCTTCGCGGTGAACACGCGGTCGCGGTCGGTGTCGGCGCGCAGCGTCGCCGTCTCCTGGCCGGTGTGCCGGGCGAGGATGCTCTCGATGTCCGCGCGCACGCGCACGACCTCGTCCGCCTGGAGGATGAGGTCGGGGATCGCGCCGCGTCCCTGCCCCATCGGCTGGTGCAGGACGACGCGCGTGTGCGGGAGCGCGGAACGCATGCCCGGAGTGCCCGCGGCGAGGAGGACGGCGCCGACGGCGACGGCCTGCCCCACGCACGTCGTCGCCACCCGCGCGCGGATGTAGCGCAGCGTGTCGTACACGGCGAGCATCGCGCTCGGGTCGCCGCCCTCGCAGTTGATGTACAGCTGGATGTCGCGGTCGGGGCTGTCGGCCTCCAGGTACAGCAGCTGCGCGACGAGGGCGTTGGCGACGCCCGCGTCGATGGCGGTGCCGAGGTAGATGATCCGCTCGGTCAGCAGGTGCGAGTAGACGTCCATGATGCGTTCGCCGCGCGAGTCCCGCGCGATGACGTTCGGGATCGTGTAGGTGCTCATCGGGCGTCCCCCTCCGCGGCGATGCGGAGCCCGATGGGCCGGTGCCCCGCCGGTGCGACCTCGTCGAACGTGCTGACGATCGCGTCGATGAACCCGTAGTCGAGGGCCTCCCGTGCGGTGTACCAGCGGTCGTGCAGCGAGTCCTCGAAGACCCGCTCCAGGGGCTGGCCGGTGTCCTCGCTGATCAGCCCGAGCACCGTGTCCCGGGTGTGCCGCAGGTCGCCGGCCTGCAACTCGATGTCGACGGCGGCGCCGGCGATCCCGGCGGAGCCCTGGTGCATCAGCACGCGGGCGTGCGGCATCGCGCGGCGCTTGCCGCGCGTCCCGGACGACAGCAGGAACTGGCCGGCGCTGTAGGCGATGCCGAGCACCAGCGTGGACACGTCGCACGGGACGATCCGCATGACGTCGCGGATCGCGAGCATCGACGGCACCGACCCGCCGGGGGAGTGGATCCACAGCGAGATGTCGGACGAGGCGTCCTCCCGCGCCAGCGTGATGAGCTGCGTCGCCAGCAGCGTGCCGTTGTCGTCGTCCAGCGGGCCGTCGAGGACGAGGACGCGCTGCTGGTAGAGCTCGCGCCGCGCCCGTTCGTTGAACAATGGGATTCTCTGTTCCTCGCTCATGCCTTCACTCTGCGCCGCCCCGCGCACAGGTCACAGCCGTATCCGCCCCCAGCGGATCCGCTCAGAGCAGCACCGCCCAGAGCAGCGGGGGTTGCAAAACCGGCCGCCTCGTAAAGAGCATCGGCGCCCTGCGCGACCGTGAAGTCGGGGGAAAATGGAAAGGAATCTTGTCGATCATGTCGGTGTCGTGGAGAACCCGGTCCACCTGCCGGTATCCGTCCGGGCTTGAGTAAGGGCCGTGGGCGCTGTTAGCTTCACCCGGTGGACGACACGCGTGCACAGGCGCAGGCGATCGCGGACTTCGCGGCAACTCTGCAGGAACTGCGCAGGTCGGTGGGCAATCCGCCGTTCCGGGAAATGTCCGGACGGTCGGGGGCGATCTCGCACACCACGTTGCACGAGGCCACGAAGGGTAACCGGCTCCCGAGCTGGGGGACGACCGCCGAGTTCGTCAAGGCGTGCGGCGCGGACCCGGCCGCCTACCGCGAGCGCTGGGAGCAGGCGAACCGGGTGGTCGGCTCGGCACGTGCCGGGCGCCCGCCGGCCGTCGCCGGCTCGTCCGCGGCCCGCCCGCCCGGCGGGGTCGCCCCCGCCGCGAGCACGGCGGAACGGCAGGCCATGCACATCGCCATCGAACCGGGCCCGCCCGAGGAGGACGAGCCCGCGGCATCCGCGCCCGAGTCATTACCGCCTCCTGCCGAAGAGCCCGCTGACGACGACCCCGCAGACCCGCCCGCGCCGGGAAAGCGTTTTCGGCCGACCCGCCGTGCCGCGGTCGTGCTGGCGACGGCGGCCGTCGGCGCGGGGGCGGCCGTCCTCATCGTGGTCGCCGTCAACCGCGACTCCGCGCCCGGCGGGGACGGGCTGAAGGCGGCGGGCCGGTCGAAGCCCGCGCTGTCCCCGGCCGACTGCCCGGTGCTGGCGACCAACCCGGCGCCGGCGCCGCCGACGCACAAGGGCGATGTGGCCCTGTTCATCGCCGACATCAGCCTGCCCGACTGCACGCGCGTCGGCACCGGCCAGACCGTGACCAAGGTGTGGCGGCTCAAGAACGCCGGGAAAGTGCCCTGGAAGGGGTACTCTTTGCGCCGTCTCGATGTTCCTCAGCAGGCAGATCAATGCCAGACCATCTCCGATGTGCCGATCGATGACACGCAACCCGGAAAGATGGTCGACATTCGGACCGAAATCACCACGCCGAGAAAACCGGGCCTGTGCTACGTGCGATTCAAAATGGTGGACGCCGCGGGAAAGGTCGCGTTCCCCGGTAGCCGTCCGGTCAATTTCCAGGTGATCGTCGAGGGATGATGGCCGTTCCCCGCCGCGGCGGTGCGCGGCGGGGAACGGGGATCGGATGATCCGCGGGGTCAGGAGAGCGTGATCCCGCTGTAGTAGGCCTTGAGGATTCTGGAGTGGTTCCAGCCCGCGTTGGCCTTGTCACGGGAGCCGTACTGCGACATCCAGTCGCCGGTGACCCATCCGCCGCACGCCGTGGTCGTGGAGCAGTAGTGGGCCTGCAGGATCTTCCCGCTGCGCGTCATCCGGGTGGACCACGTCGCGTCCACCGCGGAGTTCGTCGACGCCTTCGCCGAGCCGGGCTTGTAGACCTGGCTGGACGTGGTGTCGTAGACGTCGAAGCACCGTCCGTCCGACGTCTTGCGCGTCGAGTGCAGTGCCCAGTACCAGCCGTAGCTCTTCACGGCCACCGCCCCGGACCGGAGCGATTCCTGTGGCCAGCTCGACACCCACTCGTTGGGCAGGACGTTCTTGACGTAGGTCTTGAACGCCACCCGGTCCACGCGGTTGAGGGAGACCCGGTACACGAGGATGGTCGTGGGCAGTTTGCTGTCCGTGCCGTCGGTCTTGCAACCGGTCGGCGGTGTGGTGGAGCTCAGGAACTTGTGCGAGGCGTTCTGGTTCTTCAGGCTGGAGTTCAGGTTGCCCTTGGCGCCGGCCTTGAAGTCCTGGTACGTCCCGCCGTAGTTGCTGTTGTAGTACACCCGGACGGTCTTGCCGCTGCGATTCCAGACCGAGGCGGCCTGGTTCTTGATGCACTCGCCCTTGCCGTTGCCCGGCCCCTTGAAGTCGTAGCACGAGGGCTGCGTGGTGCCGTAGTCGGCGACCGATCCGGTGAAGTCCGAGACCGATCCGGCGTTGTTGCTGTTGAAGTAGTAGCAGAACTCGCCGCTCTGGCACACGCCGTCGCGGCTCGCCGCCGATGCGGGCGAGGCCGGGATGAGGACCGCCCCGCCGATCGCCAGCGCGGCGCCCGCCGCGCTGAGCCGCGGGATCAGCCGCGCTTTTCGTGTCGACACAGTTGACTCTCTCTTCCGGTGAGCCGCTGCCCGCTATCGGACGTTGTAGCCCTGGGACTGCCAGAACGAGGTCGGGTTCGGGTTGTTCAGGACCGGGTCGTTGACGCTCTTGGACGCGTGCGTCTGCCGTCCGGGCCGCATCTCGACGTGGGTGTGCGCGGCGGAGCTGGACGACACCCCGTGCCACGACTCGTCCGCGATGACCTGGCCGCGGCTGATCGACTGGCCGACGCTCAGCGAGGAGCGCGGCGCGGAGTGCAGGTAGATCACGGTCTTGTTGGCCGACGAGTTGTAGACGGCGATCGTGGAGAGCCCCGAGCTGCCGGTGGCCCCGCGCGCGATGTAGGTGATCTTGCCGCTGACCAGGGCGTGCACGTCGGAGCCGACGCTGCGGGCGATGTCGATGCCCTCGTGCCGCCCGGGGGTGGAGGTGTAGCCGTCGAAGCCGCAGGTGATCCGGCCGCCGCTCGCCTTGTACAGCGCGTACGACATGTTCGTGCGCGACGACGGCGAGAACTTGTGGGAGGCGTTCTGGTTCTTCAGGCTGGAGTTCAGGTTGCCCTTGGCGCCGGCCTTGAAGTCCTGGTAGGTGCCGCCGTAGTTGCTGTTGTAGTAGACCCGAACGGTCTTGCTGCTGCGGTTCCAGACCGAGGCGGCCTCGTTCTTGATGCAGAGCCCCTTGCCGTTCCCCGGGCCCTTGAAGTCGTAGCAGGACGGCTGGGTGGTGCCGTAGTCGGCGAGCGATCCGGTGAAGTCCGAGACCGAGCCGGCGTTGTTGCTGTTGTAGTAGTAGCAGAACTCGCCGCTCTCGCAGACGCCGTTGCGCGCGGCGGCCGAGGCGGGGGCCGCGAGTGCGGCCACCGTGCCGCCGACCGCCACCGCGGCGGTCGTCAGCGTGAGGATCTTGTTCAGCGTGCTCATAACCGTTCCCTTTCCTTGTGCCTGCTGTTCGCGTTGCCGGAGTTGCCGGAGTTGCTGGAATGGCCGGGGGTCAGCGTCGCTGGTACTCCTCCCAGGTACGGATGGCGACCTGCGGGCCGTCGTCCGGGGCGCGGTTCGCCAGCCCGTTGAGGCCGAGGTAGTAGTCGCCGGTCTGGTGCTGGGCCTGGCTCGAGAGGTCGGTGTCGCTGATGGCGGCGGCGTGGATGTGCCACGGCCAGTCGCCCTGCGAGGGGCTGCGCACCCAGGCGGCGAAGCCGACGCGGCGCAGCGCGCGGGCGACCGAGGTGCGGGTGGCGGCGCTCATCCCGCCGACCGAGATGTCGACGACTCCGCCGCCGTCGTGGGTGCCCGCGGACGTGGGGTCGCCGCCGGGGTTGTACGACCCCTGCTCCAGCACGAGCGTGCGGCCGAGCAGCCGCTCGGCCTCGGTGAGCATGCTCTGCGTGCGGGTGTTGACGACGACGCCGCCGGTGGACACCCGGGCACCCGGCCCGATGACGTGCGTGACGGTGAAGCGGCCGGCGCCGAGCTTGGCGAGCGACGTCTTCCCTGGCAGGCCGTTGGCGTCGAGGCCGGTGTAGCCGAGCGACTTCTGGTACTTCGCGTAGGCGGCGATCGTCGTGGTGCCGAAGTAGCCGTCCACCCACTGGTCGTCCAGCAGGTTCCGGTCACGCAGCGCCCGCTCGACGAGGAGCACGCTCGCCTTGGCGCCCGGCGTCAGCGTGTCGTCGGCCCGCCGCGGGTCGATCTGGGCCGCCTTGACGGTGGCCTCCATGTTCACGCTCGGGACGGCGGCCCGCGCCGCCGGTGTCCCGGACGCCCCGGCCAGCGGGGCGAGCAGTGCGGCCGTCGCGAGGGCGGCGGCGAGTGAGGGCAACTTCATCGTGGTCTCCTGGTGGCGGGACGAAGCTCGCGGCGGAGACCAACGTCACGGATTGCCCGGGTGTCCACAAGAAGATCCGTGTTGTCAGCTTGTCCGGCGCGCACTCCCGAACACCCCGGACAGCCAGAACGCGCGATCTGACAGCCCGAACGCGCATCTGACAGCCCGCCGCCACCGGCGTCTACCGCGCGTGCGGCACTTCCGGACGTGGGCTGCCGTGTCCGCGGCAGTGCGAAGTGTCCGCGTTTGCATGACGACGGGCGGTGCGGCGCGGCGACATGATCGAAAGTGTTCGCCCCCGCGACGAGACGCACGAAAGAGGAGAGCGACATGAGGTGCTCGGGAACGCTGATGCCGGTCCGGCGCGTGTGCGCCGTGTCCGGAACCGTTCTGTCCGGAACTGTTGTGCTCGGGATGTCCGTGCTCGGGATGTTCGTGCTCGCCGGGCCGGCGGCGGCCGGTGTCCCGGTCGAGCCGTATGCCGCCGATGCCTACGACATGAGCGCCGGACGGCTCGGAGCCGTCGTGGCCGCCCTGCTGGCGCTGGGCGGCGTGGTCATGGGCGGCCTGGCGCTGGCCCGTCCCGCCGCCATGGCCCTCGGCGGCCTGGTCGTGGCCACGGCCGACGGCGGCCTCGGTACCGGCAACGGCCTCGGCGGCGGTGTGGTCGCCCTCCTGCTCGGCCTGGTCGCCGTGGTCCTCGGCACCCTCCCGGGCGTCCTCAGACGGCGGTAGGCCCGGCCGCTACTTGCAGATGGCGGTGTCGACCAGGGCGATGACCTGCATCGCCTTCGTCATGGCGTCCTTGGTCATCGCCTCCATCGACTCCTGCTCGGCGATGATCGCGCCCGGCAGGGCGTTGACGGCCACGGTGACCTCCCGGCCGTCGGCGGTCACGCCGCCGCGGGTCTCGTAGCCGTGGATGTCACCGCCGTGGCCCCACAGCGCGCCGCAGGACAGGGTGATCTTGTCGAGGCCGAGCCCGAAGACCGTGTTCGGCTCCTCGTCCGGCGACTCGATGGTCGTCCGCATCTCCTTCAGCTGCGCGGCCGGGACCAGCGTGCCGCCGACCAGCGCGGCGAAGAAGCGGTTGAGGTCGCGCGGGGTGGAGACCACCATGCCGGCGGCGCCGGAGATGGACGGGTCCATCTCGGTGGCGTTCTTCAGCTGGCCTCCGGGCGGCGCGATGTACCCCTCCATGCGCGGCTTCCGGACGTTCGTGTCGCCGGGTTCGGGCCAGTACGTCCGCTCCAGGCCGATCCGGTCGATGATCCGCTCGGTGACCGCCCGGCCCACCGGCTTGCCGGTGATCTTCGTGACGAGCATCCCCGCGATGATGTAGTTCGTGTTGCTGTACTGCCGCCTCTTCCCGACGGGGAAGGCCGCCTTGTTCCGCAGCGCGGGCTTGAGCAGTTCCTCCGCCGTGTAGGTCCGGGTCGGGACCTTGGACGTGTCGGAGTCCATGAACTCGGTGTAGTCGGGGATGCCGCTGGTGTGCCCCAGCACGTTCCGGACGGTGATGTTCGCGCCGTCGTAGTCCGGCCCCTTGACGACGCCCGGCAGGTAGGTGCCGATGGGCTCGTCCAGCTTCATCTTGCCCTCGCCGACGAGCTGGAGGACGGTCGCGGCGACGAACGTCTTGGTGTTGCTGCCGATGCGCAGGTAGCCGTTCTTCGGGGGAGCGTCGCCGGTCTCCCGGTTCCCGATCCCGGCCGTGTAGTCGCGGGTCTTGCCGTCCTTGCCCTTGACGGAGACCAGCACGCCGGGGAATCCGGCCTGCACCAGCTCCCGCATCGCCTTCTGCAGGGCGATCTCGTTCTTGGCCGTGCCGATCTCGGCCTCGGCGTCGGCCGCCGTGCCGGTGCTGCAACCTGCCAGGCCGCCCGCGACGAGGGCGCCGGCCACTGCCGCGGCCACCGGCCTCCAACGGCGCCTGGAAGGGCCGGTCGGACGAGCGCGCAGGAACGTATCGGACATCATGACTCCTATAACCACCTGGACGGTGGAGCGGGGGGTTGTCAGAAACACCGGACGCGGTCCGGCGCGGTCTGGCGAGGTGGGCTATTCGCGGATGCCCATGCCCTCGACGGGCGGTGTGCGCAGGAGACGTCCGATCGGGATCGTCGTGGACACGAGCGCCAGTGCCACCGTGCCGCCGAGGACGACGACCCAGCCGAGCGCCGGGACGTACGGGACGGGCTGCCCGGCCACCGCGTTCACGATCGACGACAGCGTGACCGCCGCGATCGCGACACCGATCGTGAGCGCCACGCCCAGCAGGGCGGCCTGCTCGGCGTTCGCCATCCGCTTCGCCTGGCGGCGGGTCACCCCGACCAGCCGCAGCAGCGACAGCTCCCGGGCCCGCGCCAGCGCCGCCATGATCAGCGTGTTGGCCGCCGCGAGCACCGCGTACCCGATCAGCACGGCGACCAGCAGCTTGTTGAGCCAGGAGCTGATCGCCAGGTCCTTCGCCAGCTCGCCGGTGAACTGGCCGGTGCCCGTCGCGGTGCTTCCCGGGTACGCCTCCGCGAGCTTCGCCAGGGCCGGTCCGACGTCGGTGCCGGGCTCGCTGCGGATCAGCACGTGGTCGTCCAGGCCGGTCACGGTGTGGCCCGCGAGCGTCCGGCTGTTCAGCGTGACGTCCCCGAAGCCGAAGCCGCGGTCGTAGATCGCGACGACCTTCAGCTTGACCGGCGTGCCGTCCCCGAGCCACAGGGCGGCCGTTTCGCCGACCTTCCATTTCGCGCTGTCCGCCTGGGACGACGACACCGCGACGGTGTTGTCGCCCGCCAGGTCCTCCAGCTTCCCGGACGTCACCTTCAGGTCCATGGTCCGGCTCGCGCCCTGCGGGTCGATGCCCTGCCCGACGACCGCCATCGCCTCGCCCATCATGGGCACGAGCACCGAGGTGCGGCGCACCCCGGTCGCCGCGACCACCCCGGGGATCCGGCGGGCCTGCTCGGTCGCCGCCGCGGGCAGCCCGGCGCCGCCGACCAGGGCGTGCTGGGCGATCGTGCCGTCCTCGCTCTGGACGACCGCCTGGTGCTGCAGGTTGTCCTGCAGGAACCAGATCGTCCCGCCGAACCCGACGGACAGCACCAGCGCCGTCAGCACGGCGACCATGCCGCGCGCGTTCGCCCGCAGGTTCGCGGCGGCCAGGTACCCGCTGTCGCCGAACACGGCGCGCAGGACGGGGGCGAGCGCCACCGCGGCGGCCCGGTTGATCCACGGCGCGAGCAGCGCGATCGCCAGCACGAACGTGTAGAGCATGCCCATGGCGGCGCCCATGGCGGTCTGGCCCCTGGCACCGCCGGTCACGATGATCAGTACGAACGCGGCACCGAGCAGCACCAGCCCGGACACCACCCGGACCCGTCCGCCCAGCGTCGCCTCGACGGCCGCCTCGCCGAGCGCCTCGGTGGGCCGGATGCGGGTGGTGCGCCGGGCGGCGATCCACGCCGACAGCAGCGCGACGGCGGCCACCGCCGCGATCACCACCGGCGCGGCGAGGAGCCCGGCGCTCACGGTGAAGGTCTCCGGGACGAAGCCGCGGTCCGCCAGCTCGCCGCTGATCCAGCGGACGGCGAGCAGCCCGAGCGGGACGCCGGCGACGGCCGCCAGCAGGCTCAGCATGCCGACCTCGCCGAGGATCAGCGTCCGCACCTGGCCCGGCGTCGCCGCGATCGCGCGCAGCAGGGCGAAGTCGCGGCGCCGGTGCCGGACCGACAGGCCGACCGTCGCGGCGACCACGAAACCGATGATCAGCGCGGCGTAGCCGCCGAACGCGCCGCCCGCCTCCAGCAGGAAGCTCTTCGCGGCGACCTCCGCCGGCCGTTCGGCGAGCCCCCGCTCGGCGCCGCTGTAGGCGTTCGCGCCGGCGGCGTCCGCGATGCGCCGCACCGCCGCGGCGACGGCGTCCTCGTCGGCGCCCTTCTTCGCGATCACGCCGATCGCGTCGACGCGGCCGGGACGCGGGTACAGCCGGGCCGCCTCCGCGTCGGTGAAGAACAGCGCGGCCTGCGCCCCCTGCCCGCCGGACGCCTTCACGACACCGCTCACCCGGACCTGCCGGACCGTCCCGCCGGTCAGGATCGCCGTGGTGCCGCCCGGCCGGAGGCCGCCCGCCGCCGCGAGCCGCTCGTCCACGGCGATCTCGCCCTCGGCGCGCGGCGCGGTCCCGGACAGCACCGTGTAGGGGGCGAGGGCGGCGCTCGCCCAGCCGTGGCCCGCGACCGGCACCTTCGGCGCGGCCGCCGCCGCGACCGCGATCGTCCGGTCCGGGACCGCGCTCGCCACCCCGCGCACCGCCGCGACCTCGCCCACCAGGGACTCGGCGACGGTGCCGGGCTCCGGCAGCATCACCGTGCTGGTCTCGCGCTCGCCGAAGTGCTCCGGCCCCTGGATCGCGAGCCCGTGCTCGGCGATGACGGCGGTCGCCGCGCGGTAGCGCTGCGGCTCCCCCTGGTACCGCAGCCCCGACTCGACGAGCACCCCGCACACCGTGAGGACCACGACCCCGGCGGCGAGCGCGAGGAAGGTCGCGACGAACGTGCCCTTGCGGTGCCGCAGCATCTGTGCGGCCAGTCCGAGCACCGCTCAGCCCTCCCGCGTCGCGAAGGGCTGCCGCCACGGCTGCTGCTGTTGCTGACCGGGCGGCTGCTGCGGGCGGCGGTCGAGCATCGCGAGCTGCTCGGCGATCCGCTGGACGCCCGGCTGCGGCATGTCCCGCACGATCCGGCCGTCGGCGAGGACCATGACCCGGTTGGCGTAGGACGCCGCGACCGGATCGTGCGTCACCATGATCACCGTCTGGCCGGCCTGGTCGACCGCCGCGCGCAGCAGCGCCAGCACCTCGGCCGCGGTCTGGGTGTCCAGCGCCCCGGTCGGCTCGTCGCAGAAGATCACCTCGGGCCGGGTCGCGAGCGCGCGGGCGATCGCCACCCGCTGCTGCTGGCCGCCGGACAGCTCCGCCGGACGGTGCGCGAGCCGTTGGCCGAGCCCGACCCGGCCGATCACCTCGGCGAGCCACGCCGGGTCCGGACGCCGGCCGGACAGCCGCGACGGCAGCAGGATGTTCTGCTCCACGGTGAGCGCGCCCACCAGGTTGAACGCCTGGAAGATGAAGCCGATCCGGTCGCGGCGCAGCTCGGTCAGCTGCTTCTCCGACAGCGTCGACAGGTCGGTGCCGCCGACCACGACGCGCCCGGAGGTCGGGCGGTCCAGGCCCGCCGCGCAGTGCAGCAGCGTGCTCTTGCCGGACCCGGACGGGCCCATCACGGCCGTCATCGTCCCCCGGGCGAACTGGACGTCGACCTCGGCCAGCGCCGCGACCGGTTGCTCGCCTCCATAGGTCTTGGTCACTCGTTCGACGCGGACGGCGTCGGTGGGTAGCGGGACTGACATAGCGGGTACCTTCCGGGGAGCCTGAGTGCGACGGCTCACGACGCTAGGAAGAGCGCCCCGCCCGGACAATGCAGCCAGGTGCCCCAAGGAGGTAGTGCAGGCTGTACCACTGTCCGCGATTCCGGCTGCCGCGCAGTGATCACCTGCCCTAGGGTCTGTCGGGGGATTTGGCAGTGAACAATGTGAAATCGGGCACCCGCGGCAGGGCCCTGCGGACGATCGTCCTCAGCCGCGGACGCGTGGTCCTGGACGCGCTCGAACACCTCGTCGGCGGCCTCGGCACCGCCCTCCCCGCGTTCGTGGTGCTGGTCTGGCTGCTGCTGGTCGCCCTGCTGTGCGCGGTCGGTCTCGGCTTCCTGCTGGCGCCCACCCTGCCTCGGCTCGTCCGGGCCCCGGCCGAGCGGGAGCGCGCCCGGCTGTCGCGCTGGGGGCCGGAGGTCATCGCGATGGGCGCGGCGCCGTCCGGGGTCCGCGCCGCCCTCGCCGACCCGGTCATGCGGCGGGAACTGCGCTGGCTGCTGGCGCACGGCACGCTCGGCCTGGCCGTCGGCGCGGCCGGGGCGACGCTGGCGGTGCAGGCCGTCCAGGACATCAGCTACCCGCTGTGGTGGCGGATGCTGCCGCGCGACAACGCCAGCCCGAACCTCGTGTCCTGGCACGTCCACACCGACCTCGACGCGCTCGCGGTCGCGTGCTTCGGCCTGGTGCTGGCCGCCGTCTTCGTCCTCATCGCGCCCGGCCTGGCCCGGCTGCAGGCGTGGCCGGGCCGGCGGCTGCTGGCGCCGCCGCCGGACGCCGACCTGTCCCTGCGGGTCGCGCGGCTGTCGGCCACCCGCGCGGCGGCGCTGGACGCGCACGCGACGGAACTGCGCCGCATCGAGCGCTCGCTGCACGACGGGACGCAGAACCGGCTCGTCGCCGTCACCGTCCTGCTCGGCGCGACCCGCCGCGCGCTGGCCCGCGACCCCGCCACCGCCCTGCCGATGCTGGAGCAGGCGCAGGACGCCGCCGAGACCGCGCTCGCCGAACTCCGCACGGTCGTGCGCGGCATCCTGCCGCCCGTCCTCGCCGACCGGGGGCTGCCCGCCGCGCTCGCCGGGCTCGCCGCCGACTGCGGCGTGCCCTGCCGCACCGACATCGACATCCCCGGACGCTGCGCCGCCTCCGCCGAGGCGACCGCCTACTTCGTGACGGCCGAGGCGCTCACCAACATCTCCCGGCACAGCCGCGCCCGCGGCGCGTCGCTCACCGTCCGGCTGCGCGGCGGGCTGCTGGCGCTGCGGATCGAGGACGACGGCGCCGGCGGCGCGGCGCCGCGCCGGGGCTCGGGGCTCGCCGGGATCCGGAGCAGGATCGAGGCCCACGACGGCCGACTCACCGTGACCAGCCCGCCCGGCGGGCCGACCGTGCTGGAGATGGAGCTGCCTTGCGGATCGTGATCGCCGACGACGACTTCCTGCTGCGCGAGGGCGTCGCGATGCTGCTGCGCGCCGAGTCGCTGGACGTGGTCGCGACCGCCGACTCCCCGGAGACCTTCCTCGCGGCCGTGGACGAGCACGAACCGGACGTCGCGATCGTGGACGTCCGGATGCCGCCCACCCACACCGACGAGGGCATCCGGGCCGCGGTCGAGGCCCGGCGCCGCCGCCCCGGCCTGCCCGTGCTCGTCCTGTCGGCGCACGTCGAGCAGGCGTTCGCCACCGAGCTGCTCGCGGGCGGCAGCAGCCGGCTCGGGTACCTGCTGAAGGAGCGGGTCGGCCGCGTCGAGCAGTTCCTGGACGCCCTGCACCGGGTGGTCGGGGGCGGCACGGCCATCGACCCGGACGTCGTCGCGCAGATGCTCACCCGCTCCCGTCCCGACCGCGGGCTGGAGCGGCTGACCGTCCGGGAGCGCGACGTCCTCGGCCTGATGGCGGAGGGGCTCGGCAACGCCTCGATCGCCGAGCGGCTCTTCGTCACCGAGGGCGCGGTCCACAAGCACATCCGGAGCATCTTCGCCAAGCTCGACCTGGCGCCCACCGACCGCGCGGACCGCAGGGTCACCGCCGTCCTGCGCCACCTGCAGAGCACCGGCGCCCAGAGCTAGCCGCCGGGCTCGCCGCGCACTCGCGGCGGCCGGCGGCTCGCCGGGCCGGGGGCCCTACGCCGGGCTGCCGGCGGCGGGGCGGACGCGGGCGGGTGCGGCCTCCCAGGCGAACCCGTCCGGGTCGGTGAAGGGCTCGCCGCCGCCGGCCAGGACGAGCCGGTGCGAGCCGGTACCCTCCGCGGCGACGCCGGTGTCCTTGGCGAGGGCGCGGAGCGGGTAGAGCGCCAGCGTGACGGCCGACGACGGGGCGGCGAACTCGACGTACTTGCCGCCGAAGCTCTTGCCGACGGCCAGGCCGCGGTCGACGTAGAACCGCTTGCTCGCCTTGACGTCCGCGACGCCCAGCAGCAGCGCGATCTGGTCGAACTCCGCGGCGGCGGGCGCGGAGTCCTTCTTCTTCGAGCAAGCGATCTTGAGGATCGTCCCGTCCGGGGCCTGGACGATGGCGCCGTAGCCCCAGAACGACTTCGCGGCGGGCTTCAGCGTCGTGGCGCCGGCGTCCAGGGCGGCCTGGACGAGCGCGTCGACGTTGCCGGGCTGGGACGCGACGAGCGACAGCGCGAAGCCGCCGGATCCGGTGGCCGGCTCGTCCGAGGCGCGGACGTGCACGTGGGGGGCGAGGCCGATGGCGTCGTAGAACGCCTGCGCGGCCGCGGTGTCGGAGACGTCCAGGATGAGGGATTCGAAGGAGGTCATGACGCTTCTTTCTGGTGAGGTGGGTCGTCGTCTCGTGGCGGCGGCGGATGTGCTCAGCGGTCCTGGATCAGCCCGAGGACGTTGCCGTCCGGGTCGGTGACGGCGGCGACCAGGCGCCCGCCGCCGACGTCGTGCGCGGCCTCCTGGATGGTCGCGCCGGCGGCGGTCAGCTCGGCGAGCTTCGCCTCGATGTCCGGCACGTGCCAGTAGGCCACCGGCGAGGTCATGCCCTGCGGTCCGCCGTCCGGGACCAGCCCGATGTGCTGGCCGCCGGCATCGAACCCGACGTAGTAGGGCGAGTCGGTCTGCGGTGCTTCACCGAGCAGGGCGGCGTACACCGCCTTGGCCTTCGCCAGGTCGCTCACGGGGTGCAGCACTGTCCTGATGCCCTGGACGAGAGAGTCGCTCATGGTGGCTCCTGGATTCGTGGGCGGTATCGGCCCGTTGCTCGACTGCTCATAGCCTCGCCCGGGGCCCGCCCCCACCACATCCGTGGCGGATACGGAACCGCCTACGGACCGGGGCCACGGACAGGGGCCACGGATCGCGGGCACGGAGGCGGCACGGACGGCGTGCGCCAGAATGGGACGGTGACCGCCACAGTGGATATTTCGCCCCGGGAAGCCGAGGTGCTGGAGCTGGTCGGCGACCATCTCAGCAACGCCGAGATCGCGGCACGGCTGTTCATCTCGGTCCGCACCGCCGAGAGCCACGTCTCCGCGCTGCTGCGGAAACTGGACGTCCCGGACCGGCGGGCGCTAGCCGGGCACGCCGCCGCGAGCCGCGCCGCAGCGAGCCGCGTCCCCGCGAGCGGTTCCGCCGGCGCCGCGCGCCCGGTGCCCGTGCTGCCGGCCCCGCTGACCTCGTTCGTCGGCCGGGCGGGCGAGCGCGCCGAGCTGACCGCGATGATCACCGGGCACCGGCAGGTGACCGCGGCCGGCCCCGGCGGCGTGGGCAAGACCCGGCTCGCGCTGGCCGTGGCGGCGGACGCGGCCGGCGCGTTCCCGGACGGCGTGTGGTTCGTCGATCTCGTGCCGGTCACCGACCCGGACATGGTCGCGGACGCGGTCGCCGGCGCGCTCGGCCTCGGCGAGCAGCCCGGCCGCGGCATGACCGAGTCGGTGGCCTCGGCACTGGCCGACCGGCACGCCCTGCTCGTCCTGGACAACTGCGAGCAGGTGCGGGACGGCGTGGCGCTGTTCCTGGAGCGGCTGCTCGTGGCATGCCCCCGGGTGAGCGTGCTGGCGACGAGCCGGGCCCGGCTGATGGTGCCGTTCGAGCGGGTGTACACCGTCCCGCCGCTGTCGCTGTCCGACGGCGGCGGGTCGGACGCGGTCGCGCTGTTCAAGGAGCGGGCGACGGCGATCGGCTGGCCGCTGGACCCGCCGCTGCACGACCACATCCGCTCGATCTGCGAGCGGTTGGACGGCATGGCGCTGTCGATCGAGCTGGCCGCCGCCCGGTACCCCACGCTCGGGCTGGACGGCCTCACCGCCGCCCTGTCCGACCCGCTGCGGATGCTCACCGGCGGCTCCCGCGCCGACGACCGGCACCGCTCGGTGCGGGCGGCGGTGGACTGGAGCCACACCCTGCTGGACCCCGCCGACCGGGAACTGCTGCGGCGCGTATCGGTGTTCGTCGCGCCGTTCACCGCCGCCGCAGCGGCCCAGGTCGCCGGGACGGCGCCGTTGGCCGGGGCGGAGGTCGCCGGGACGGCGCAGGTCGCCGGGACGGCGGAGGTGGCCGGGACGGTGCAGGTCGCCGGGACGGCGGAGGCCGCCGCGGCCGACGGGCTGGCCCGGCTCGCCGAGCAGAGCCTGCTGGTCGTGCGGGCGTCCGCGGGCGCGACCGAGTACCGGGCGCTGGAGACGATCCGCCAGTACGGGACCGAGCGGCTCGCCGAGGCCGGTGAGCTGGCGGGCACCCGCGCCCGGCACCTCCGCTGGTGTTTGGCCGAGGCGGCCGGCCTCGACGGCGCGGGCGCCGGTTCGCGGCCCCGGTTCGACGCCGTCGCCGACGACCTCCGCGCCGCCCTGACCTGGGCGGCCGGCGAGCCCGAACACCGCGCGGACGCGCACGACCTCGCCCGCCACCTGGCGGGACTCGCCTTCACCCGCAATCTGGTCGGCGAGTCCCAGCAGCGCTACGAGCAGGCCGCCGCGCTCGCCGGCGACCCGGCCGCCGCGGCGGCGATGCTGCGGCACGCCGCCGCCGTCGCCGGGTGCCGCATGCACGGCGACGACATGTACCGCCTGCACCGGGCCGCCGGGGACGCCGCCCGCCGGTCCGGCGCCCCGGCCCGCGCGGCCGCCGACCTGGCGACCGCCGCGAGCACCGTGTACCGGTTCGCGGGCACGTTCGTCCGGACGCCGGCGCCGGACGAGACGCTCGCGCTGATCGCCGAGGCGCGGGAGCACGCGGGCGACGACCCCGCCGCTCGCGCGGCCGTCGCGCTGGCCGAGGCCGCGTCGGCCGCCGACGCATTCGGCGCCGACCAGGACCCGCGGGACGGCGCCGTGGCGGAGACGCTCGCCCGCGCCGAGCACGCGGTCGAACTCGCCCACCGCACCGGCGACCCGCCCGCCGAGTCCGCCGCGCTGGACGCGCTGGCCGCCGTGCGGAGCTGGGCCGGTGACGCGTTCGCCGCCGCCGCCACGGCCCGCCGCCGCGTCACCCTCCTGTCGTCCGCGCCGGCCACGCCCGCCGTCGTCCACGAACTCGTCCAGGCCCTCGGCGAGGCGGCCCAGACCGGCATCGGCGTCGGGGACCTGCCCGGCGCCCGCCGCTGGGCGAGGCGGTTCGCCGATCATCCGTCGCTGGCCGAAGTGGGGCACCGCGCCACGAGCTGGCAGCTGGTCGCGGACGCGCTGGCGGGCGACGGCGACGGCGTGCTCACCGGCGCCGTCCGATTCCTGGACGCGTGGCAGCGGAGCGGCAGCCCCGTCTGGCCGGACCTGGAACCGGCGGTGACCGCCGTCGCGACGGTCCACGGCCTGCGCGGCGACCAGGACGCCCAGCACGAGTGGGAGGCGATCCTGGAGCGGTTCGGCACGTCGCCGAACCGGGTCCACGGCTACGGCGCGGTCTTCGACGCGATGCTGCTGCTCCACGCCGGGCGGGCGCCGGAAGCGCTGGAGCGGCTGGCCCCCGAACCGGGTGAGGTGTGGCGGTGGGTCACCTGGGTCTGGCTCCACTGGTACGTGGCGCTGCGCGCCGAGGCCACCGTGCTCGCGGGCGGCCCCGAGGCCCGCGACCGCCTGGCCGACGCCCGGGAGCTCACCGCCGGCAACCCGGTCGCCGGCGCCATCGTGGCGCGGGCCGAGGCACTGCTCGACGGCGACTCCGAACGGCTGCTCGTCACGGCGGACGCGTTCGACGCCGCCGGCTGCCACTACCAGTCGGCCCGGACCGCGGTACTGGCGGGCGGTGAGCACGCCCCCCGCGGAGCGGCCGCCCTCACCGCCCTCGGCTTCACCCCACCGCCCGTCCGGTAGCCCGCCGCCCATCCGGTAGCCCGCCGCGGGTCCGGTAGCCCGCCGCGGGTCCGGTAGCCCGCCGCGGGTCCGGTAATCCGTCGCCCGTCTGGTCGGCCGCTGCGGTTGTCGTTGCTGATGAGCGGTTTGTCTCATGGTGTCCCCGCTTGACAGGACGCTCTTGCATGATCTTGGCTATTGCGTATCGGTCGCAATAACTGAGGGGATGCATGAGTTCGTCAGCGGTCGTCACGCCGGTCGGGGTCGCGGGGCCGGGCGGCGACGATCTGGGGGCGTCCGTCCGGCGGCGCCGGTATCTGCTGCTCCTGGTCGGGCTGCTGGCGGCCTTCGGCGGGACGGTCGTCGCGGCGATCGGGCTCGGCGCGGTGCGGGTGCCGCCGCTCACCGTCCTCGACATCGTCGGCCACCACCTGGTCGGCAGCCCGGCCGAGGCAACCTGGCGGCCGGCGCACGACTCGATCGTGTGGCGGGTCCGGCTGCCGCGGGTGCTGCTCGGCGCGGCGGTCGGCGCCGGGCTCGCCGTCACCGGCATGGCGCTGCAGGCGATGGTCCGCAACATGCTCGCCGACCCGTACCTGCTCGGCGTCAACTCCGGCGGCTCGACGGGCGCGGCGGCCGCGATCCTGTTCGGGTTCGGCGCGGGGTGGGGCGAGCACGCGCTGCAGCTCGCCGCGTTCCTCGGCGCGCTCGGCGCCTCGCTGCTGGTGTTCGTGATCGCGCGGACGGCCGGGCGGATCACCTCGACCCGGCTGCTGATGACCGGGGTGGCCGTCGGGTACGCGCTCTACGCCCTGACCAGCTTCCTGATCTTCGCGTCCGACTCGGCCGAGGGGTCGCGGTCGGTGCTGTTCTGGCTGCTCGGCACGCTGGCGCTCGCGCACTGGTCGATGCCGCTGGCCGTGGTCGTCACCGCCGTCGTCCTGGTGACCGCCCTGCTCACGCTGTGGGGACGCCGGCTGGACGCGCTCGCGATCGGCGACGAGACCGCGCACACCCTCGGCATCTCGCCGGCGCGGTTCCGGCTCGTCCTGCTGGTGCTGGTGTCCCTGGCCGTCGGGGTGCTGGTGGCCGCGGCGGGCAGCATCGGCTTCGTCGGCCTCGTGATCCCGCACCTGGCCCGGCGCGTCGTCGGGGCCACGCACCGGCGGGCCGTCCCCGTCGCCGCGCTGATGGGCGCGACCTTCCTGCTGTGGGCCGACCTCGGCGCCCGCATGGTGCTGAGCCCGCAGGAGCTGCCGATCGGCATCATCACCGCGCTGGTCGGGGCGCCGTTCCTGCTCATCCTGGTCCGCCGGCTGCACGCCGGGAGCGAGTGAGGCAACCATGATCGAAGGACGCGGGCTCAGCTACGCCTACGGCGCGACGACCGTGCTGCGCGACATCGACGTGCGGGCCGACACGGGGCGGATCCTCGGGCTGCTCGGCCCCAACGGCAGCGGCAAGACGACGCTGGTCCGGATGCTCACCGGGATCGTGGCCCCGCGCGGCGGGCAGGTCCTGCTGGACGGGCGGCCGCTCGGCTCCGTCCCGCACCGGGAACTCGCCCGCCAGGTCGCGGTCGTCCTGCAGGAGTCGTCGGGCGACCTGCCGATGACGGTGGCCGACATGGTCATGCTCGGCCGGGCGCCGCACCAGTCGACGTTCGCGCGCAACAGCGCCGCGGACCACCGGATCGCGGCGGCCGCGCTGCGCCGCGTCGGCGCGCGGCACCTCGCCGACCGGACGTTCGTCCGGCTGTCCGGCGGCGAGAAGCAGCGCGTGATGATCGCCCGCGCGCTGGCGCAGCAGCCTGCGCACCTGGTGCTGGACGAGCCGACCAACCACCTCGACATCCGGTTCCAGCACGAGCTGCTCACCATGATCCGCGGGCTCGGCATCACCACGGTCATCGTGCTGCACGACATCAACCTGGCCGCGCGGTACTGCGACGACGTCCTGGTGCTCCAGCAGGGGGAGGTCGTCGCCGACGGGCCGTGCGCGGACGTCCTGACGCCCGGACTCCTCGAAGGCGTCTACGGCGTCGGCGTCGAACGCCTCGACACCTCGCGCGGCCTCCAGTTCCTCTTCCACCCGCTCGACGCCCACTCCGTTGACGCCGACTCCGTTGACGCCGACTCCCACGAAGCCACCGCCGATCACGCCAAGGAGCGATCTGCCAGATGAAGCGACCCCTCGCCTGCCTGGCGGCCGGCCTGCTGGCCGCCGCACTCGCGGGCTGCGGCTCGACCGGTCCCGAGGCGGGCGGCCGGGGGAGCGCGGCGCCCGTCACCGTCCGGAACTGCGGGGTGGACGTCGAGCTGGCGCGGCCCCCGTCCCGCGTCATGATCGTCAACAGTGCTCCGCTGCAGTACCTGTCCACGCTCGGCGTGCTGGACCGGCTGGCCTCCCGGGCCGGGAAGTTCCCGCCGGAGTACTACTCGAAGGAGACCCTGGAGGCGGTGCACAAGGTGCCGTCCCTCACCGACCGGCTCGGCTCCGACGGGCACCTGAAGATCTCCACCGAGGCGATCATCGCCGCGGAACCCGACCTGCTGCTCGGCCTGCCGGAGGGCGTCACCCGGGAGTCGCTCGCCGCCGCCGGCATCCCCGTGCTCATCGAGCCCAGCTTCTGCCCGGAGGGGATCAAGGACCCGGGCTACGCGACGATCTACGACCAGATGCGGCTCTACGGCAAGGTCTTCGACCGCCGGGAGAAGGCCGAGCAGGCCGTCGAGGAGCTGCGGCAGCGCGTCCGGACCGTCGAGGCCGGCCTGCCGGGCCAGCAGGGCCGCAAGGTCGCCGTCCTCTGGCCCTACCGGGGCGAGGGGACCGTCGGGGCCTACGGCGGCCAGAGCATGGCCACACCGCAGCTCGAAACGCTCGGCGCCCGCAACGTGTTCGCCGACGTCGGCAAGCGCGTCTTCGAAGTCTCCATGGAGGAACTGCTCGGACGCGACCCCGACGTCATCGTCCTGCTGCACACCGACGGCACCGACCAGGAGATCCGGCGGGCCCTGCTCGACATCCCCGGTGCCACGGACCTGCGCGCGGTCAAGAACGGCGCGATCACCGTGCAGCTCTTCAACTTCACCGAACCGCCCACGCCTCTCGTCCTGGACGGACTGGAGCGCCTCGCCGCCTACCTCAAGGGGAAGTGAACGCCATGCCCGCGAACTCGCCGGTCCAGCCGAACTCGACGGTCCAGGAGCGGATCACCTGGTACTGGAACCAGGACGCCCCCGATTACCAGCAGTTCCAGGAACAGCGGCTGGCCCACCCCGACTACAGCGCCGCCTGGACCCGCATCTGGCGGGACGCACTGCCGGACGGCACCGCGACCGTGCTCGACGTGGGCACCGGCACCGGCCACGCCGCGCTGACCATCGCCGCCCTCGGCCTCGCGGTGACCGGCATCGACATCGCACCCGCCATGATCGGCTACGCGCGCGACAACGCGAGGGCACGCGGACTCGACATCACCTTCGTCGAGGGCGACGCCGTCAGGCCCGAGGTACCGGGCGGCCCCTTCGACGCGCTCGTCAGCCGCTACCTCCTCTGGACGCTGCCCGACGTCGACACCGCGCTGGGCAACTGGCGCCGCCTGCTGCGGCCCGGCGGCCGGCTGGCCATCGTGGACGCGCCCTGGCACGCCGGCGGGATGCGGCACTCCGACACCGACCCCCGGGCCCGCGCCTACGACGAGGAGGCCCGCCGCGCCCTGGTCCTCGCCGAGGCCGAGACCATCACCGCCTGGCAGGACCGGATCACCGCCGCCGGCTTCACCGGCGTCGAGGTCACGGCGCTGACCGGCCTCTACGAGCTCGACGGCGTCCACGGCGTCGCGACCGACCACCGCCGCACCCTGCAACACCTGATCACCGCCCGGAACCCGGACGCCGCCTGACTCCTCGTCCGGTGGCGCGTCGTTTGTGCCGCTCGCGGCGGGGTACCGCCGGACCCGGGTCCGGGGCCGGGTCCGGGTGGGGGGGAGGGTTCGTGCGTGCCGAACAGATCACCGATGCGGTGGCCTTTCATGGGGAAGGGCCGGTCTGGTCGCCGCGCTGGGGCGGGCTGCGCTGGGTCGACATGCTCGCCGGCGACGTGCTGTCGCTGGCCGCCGACGGGACGGTCGGCCGGCGGCACGTCGGCGACGTCGCCGCCGCGCTGCGTCCCCGGCGGGACGGGGGCGCGGTCATCGGCGTCGAGCGGGGCTTCGCCCTGGAGGACGCGGACGGCACGCTGACGTCCCTGCCCGAGTTGTGGCCGGATCGGGGCATCCGCATGAACGAGGGCGCCTGCGACCCGGAGGGCCGCTTCTACTGCGGGTCCATGGCCTATGACAAGACGGCGGGTGCGGCCTCCCTCTACCGGATCGACCCCGACGGTTCCACGGCGGTCGTGCTCGAAGGCGTGACCATCTCCAACGGGCTGGACTGGAGCCCGGACGGCGACCTCGCGTACTACAACGACACGGCCACCCAGCAGGTCGCCGTGTTCGACTACGACCCGGCATCGGGACTGACCGGGCGGCGCCCGTTCGTGTCGATCGCGGCGGAGGACGGCGTCCCGGACGGCCTCACCGTGGACGCCCGGGGCGGGGTGTGGGTCGCGCTGAACCAGGGCGGGCAGGTGCGCCGCTACACCCCCGCCGGCGCCCTGGACGAGGTGGTCGAGGTGCCGGTGCGGGGCGTCACCGCGTGCACCTTCGGCGGCCCGGACCTGGACGAACTCTTCATCACCACGTCCCGCGAAGGACTCGCCCCGGGCGACGAACCGTCCGCGGGCTCGCTGTTCCGGGCGGCGGTGGGCGTGCAGGGCGCACCGGCCCGCGAGTTCGCCGGATAGCCGATGCACGCGCCGACCGCCATCGACGCCTGGCGGGCTAGGCGGCCTTGCCCGTGTCGATCCACTGCTGGAGCGTCGCCAGGTGCTCCTCGGGCCACGCGCCGTCGCAGGGCATGCGGCCGCTCAGCAGGGAGCCGATGATGGCGTCGGCGTGCCGGGCGACGTCCGCGTGATCGAACAGGTCGAAGCGGGCGAGCATCGCGTTGCGGTCCTTGGCCCGGAAAAGGGGCCTGATGTCCTTCTCGAAGCTGAGCGTGCCGTCTACGCCGGGCATGTGCTGTCTCCTTCGGTGGAATGCGCGGGTTCGTTCTCCATAAAGACCGGGCGGCACGCCGATCGGTGACAGTCTCCGCACAGCGCGTCCGGGCGGCTGGGCGATATCGTGTCCTGGTCGGTTTGTGTGGTTTGGCCTGCACGGATGCGATGTACCGACGCCTGCGGGCCGGCGCTGGGCTGCGTAGGGAGAACGGGCATGCGGACTGGACCTGAGCCGGCGCCGGAGCTGCTGGACAGGCTGGACGAGCGTGCGGTGCTCGACGGCGTGCTGGAGGATCTGCGGTCGGGACGCGGGTGGGCGCTGGTCGTGCGGGGCGAGGCGGGCGTCGGCAAGTCGGCGCTGCTCGACTACGCGGGCGGTGCGGCCGCGGACATGAGGGTCGTCCGGGCGGCGGGCGTCGAATCGGAGATGGAGCTGGCGTACGCCGGGCTGCATCTGCTGTGCGTGCCGCTCCTCGACCGGCTCGACGCCCTGCCGGGACCGCAGCGGGACGCGCTGAGCGTCGCGTTCGGGCTGCGGGAGGGAGATCCGCCGGCCCGGTTCATGGTCGGCCTCGCGGTGCTGACGCTGCTGTCGGAGGCGGCGGAGGAGCGGCCGCTGCTGTGCGTGATCGATGACGTCCAGTGGCTGGACCAGGCGTCGGCGCAGGTGCTGGCGTTCACGGCGCGGCGGCTGCTGGCGGAGCCGGTGGGGGTGGTCTTCGCCGCGCGCGAGCCGGGCGAGGAGTACCGCGGGCTGGCGGAACTGGAGGTGCGGGGGCTGCCGGACCGGCATGCCCGCACACTGCTGCGGTCGGTGGTGCGGTTCCGGCTCGACGGGCCCGTCCAGGACCGGATCCTGGCCGAGACGAAGGGCAACCCGCTCGCGCTGCTGGAGCTGCCGCGGGGGCTGGGCCCGGCGGAGCTGGCGGGCGGGCTCGGGCTGGTCGGGGAGCCCGGCCCGGCCGGGGAGCAGGGGGTGCCGACCCGCATCGAGCAGGGCTTCCGCCGCCGGGTGGCGGCGCTGCCCGCCGCGACGCGGTCGCTGCTGCTGGTCGCGGCGGTGGAGGCGGCCGGCGATCCGGGCCTGATCTGGCGGGCGGCCGGACGGCTCGGGATCCCGGCCTCGGCCGTGGAGGCCGCCGAGGCCGACGGGCTGCTGCGGGCCGGGACGCTGCTGCGGTTCCGGCACCCGCTGGTGCGGTCGGCGGTCTACGCGGCGGCGTCGCCGCGGGAGCGGCGGGCCGCGCACCGGGCGCTGGCCGAGGTGACCGACCGCGACCGCGATCCGGACCGGTGGGCGTGGCATCGCGCGGCGGCGGCGCCCGGTCCCGACGACGAGGTGGCCGCGGAGCTGGAGCGGTCGGCGGACCGGGCGCAGGCCCGCGGCGGGGTGGCCGCGGCGGCGGCGTTCCTGCGGCGCGCGGCCGAGCTGACCGACGAGCCCGCCCGCCGCGCCGACCGCGCGCTGGCGGCGGCGCGGGCCGGTCTCCAGGCCGGTGCGCTGGACGCGACGGCGGACCTGCTCGCCCGCGCCGCCGCCGGGCCGCCGGACGAGCTGCGGCAGGCCCGCGAGGCCCTGCTGCGCGGGCGGCTCGCGTTCGCCTCCGGCCAGGGCGGCGACGCCCCGGCGCTGCTGCTGAAGGCGGCCGGGCAGCTGGAGCCGCTGGACGCCGGGCTGGCGCGCGAGACCTACCTCGACGCCTGGTTCGCCGCCGTCTACGCCGGCCGGGCCGCGGGCGCCGGCGACCTGCACGAGGTCTCCCGGGCCGCGCGGTCCGCCCCACCGCCCGAGGGCGTGCCCCGTCCGGTGGACCTGCTGGTGGACGGGCTGTCCCTGCTGGTCACCGAGGGACGCGCCGAGGCCGCACCCGTGCTGCGGGAGGCGGCGCGGACCGTCGCCGAGGACGACATCCCGCCGGCGGAGCGCCTCCAGTGCAGCCGGGTCGCGCTGGCCGCCGCGGCACTGGTGTGGGACGAGGAGCACTGGCGCGCGATCCTCGCACGCGACGTCCAGGCGTGCCGGGAGACGGGCATGCTCACCCAGCTGGCGCTCTACCTCGGCCCGATGGCGGTGATGGCGATCTGGCGCGGCGATTTCGCGGCGGCCGTCTCGCTGGCCGCCGAGGAGAAGGAGCTCGCGGCGGCGACGGGCGCCGGGTTCGCCCGCCACGCGGCCCTGCTCCTGGCCGGCCACCGGGGGGACGAGGCCGAGGACGCCCCGATGATCGAGGCCGTGGCCGCCGCCGCCGGGCACGCCGGCCAGGGCAGCGCGGTCCAGATGTCGCAGTGGATGTCCGCCGTCCTGCTCAACGGGCTCGGCCGCCACGAGGAGGCGCTGGCCCCGGCGCGGCAGGCCGCCGAGCAGGCACCCGAACTGTACGTCTCCATGTGGGCACTCCCCGAGCTGATCGAGGCCGCCTCCAGGAGCGGGCGGACCCGGGAGGCGGCGCAGGCGCTCGACCGTCTCACCGAGGTGACCGGCGTCGCCCGGACCGACTGGGCGCAGGGTGTCCACGCGCGGTCCCGGGCGCTGCTCGCCGAGGGCGAGGACGCCGACCGGGGGTACCGCGAGGCGGTCGACCGGCTCGGCCGCATCGGCTTCCGGGCCGAGCTGGCCCGCGCGCACCTGCTGTACGGGGAGTGGCTGCGCCGCGAGGGGCGGCGGACCGACGCGCGGACGCAGCTGCGCGAGGCCCACGACCTGTTCGCCGACATCGGCATGCGGGCGTTCGCCGGGCGGGCCGGGCGCGAGCTGGCGGCCACCGGCGCGACCGCCCGCAGGCGCGCCGTGGGCGTCCGCGGCGACCTCACCCCGCAGGAGGCGCAGATCGCCCGCCTCGCCCGCGACGGCCTGTCCAACCCCGAGATCGGCGCCCAGCTGTTCATCAGCCACCGGACGGTGGAGTACCACCTGGGCAAGGTCTTCGCCAAGCTCGACGTGAGCTCCCGCAACCAGCTCCCGCACGTCCCGCTCAGCCGCCTCGGCGCGGGCTAGCCCCGCCGGGCCGGCCCGGCGGCCGGGGCCGCCGGGCCGGCGCGGTGTGTTAGAGGCCGAGGTCGACCGGGATGGAGAGCGGGCCGATGGTGAAGAAGGACGGCGAGTAGGGGACGTCGCCGGGGTCGATGGCGAGGGTGAGTCCGGGCAGCCGCCGGTACAGCGTGGCGAGCGCCAGCCGCCCCTCCAGCCGGGCCAGCGACGCGCCGATGCAGTAGCGGGGGCCGTGGCCGAAGCTAAGGCGCGTGTTCTGCTCGCGGGTGATGTCGAACCGGTCCGCGGTGTCGCCGTGCTCGGCCGGGTCGATGCCGGCCACCTGGTAGACGACGCCGACCGCCTGGCCCTTGGGGACGTCCACCCCGGCGATGGTCACGTCCTCGGCGGTGAAGCGCCAGCTGGTCATCATCACCGAGTGGCGGTAGCGCAGGGTCTCCTCGACCACGTCGTCCCAGCGGTCCTCGGCCTTGGCGAGCGCGAGCTGGTCGGGGTGCTCGGCCAGCGCCAGGACGGCGTGGCCGAGCAGGTGGACGGTCGTCTCGTGGCCGGCGACGAGCATCAGCCACAGCACGCCGACCAGTTCCTCGGTGGTGAGCCGGTCACCTTCGTCGTGCGCCTGGACCAGCCCGGACGTGAGGTCGTCGCCGGGCGCCTCCCGCTTGCGGTCCACCAGTTCGTGCAGGTACGCCTGCAACGCCTTCTGCGTCGCGAAAGCCTCCTCCGGCGGTGTGGTGTGCGCCAGCAGGGCGGCGGTCCAGTTGCGCATCCGGGTCCGGTCCGCGGCCGGTACGCCGAACAGCTCGCAGATCACCCCCATCGGCAGCGCCTCGGTGAAGGCCGGGACCAGGTCGACGCCGTCGCCGGCGGCGATCACGTCGTCGAGCAGGTCGTCCACGATCTGCTGGACGCGCGGCTCCATCGCCTGGATCCGCGCGGGGGTGAACGCCTTCCCGATCAGGCCGCGCAGCCGCCGGTGGTCGCCGCCGTCCTTGGTGGACAGGTGACCACCCTGGACGACGGCCCGCAGCGGCCAGTCCTCCGGGATCGTCCCGTCGTACAGGGCGGGCCAGTTCTCGGGCTCGCGCAGGAACGTCTTGTTGTCTCCGGCGAGGATCTCCTTCACGGCGTCGTGGGTCAGCGCCAGGTAGGCGGCGACGCCTCCCGGGAACTCCACTTCGACCACGGGGGCGATCTCGCGCAGGCGGACGCAGGTGTCGAGCGGCTTCTCGTCCGCGGCGGGGAAGGCGGGCAGGGGCATTGGCATGTGATCCCTTGTGGGTGCGGGGGGATGGGGGGATTGCGGTGGCGCGGGAGCGTTGGTGCGTTCAGCGCCTGGAGGTGGTCTTGGTGAGGACGTGCTCGACCATGGTGACCAGCACCTTCTTGGCCGACTCCCGGTTGCGCACGTCGCACAGCACCAGCGGGACGTCGTCGTCCAGGTCGAGGGCGATCCGCACGTCCTCGGGGTTCTTGCGCTCGGCGCCGTCGAAGCAGTTCACCGCGACCATGAACGGGGTGCGGCGGTCCTCGAAGTAGTCGACGGTGCCGAAGCAGTCGGCGAGGCGGCGCACGTCGGCGAGCACCACCGCGCCGACGGCGCCGAGCGCCAGCTCGTCCCACATGAACCAGAACCGCTGCTGGCCGGGCGTCCCGAACAGGTACAGCACCAGGTCGTCGGGGAGCGTGATCCGGCCGAAGTCCATGGCCACGGTGGTGCTGACCTTGCCGTCCACGCCCGTGGTGTCGTCGACGCCGACGCTCCGGTCGGTGAGGATCTCCTCGGTGCGCAGCGGGCGGATCTCGCTGATCGAGCCCACCATGGTCGTCTTGCCGACCCCGAACCCGCCCGCGATGAGGATCTTCGCGGCGGTCAGCTGACCGCCGCCTCCGGCGCCGCCCGGATTCCGGACGGCCGTGTCAGAGTGCGCGTAGTCCATTCAGCAGCTTCCTTAGTACGAGCTCGTCCGGGACGTCGCCGGTGGGAGTCGGTTTCAGCACCCTGAGCGCGTTCTCGTCGCGCAGGTCGTCGACCAGGACCCGCACGACCCCGACGGGCAGGTCGATCTCGGACGCCAGGTCGGCGAAGGTGATCGGCTCCCGGCAGATCGCCAGCAGCCTGCGGTGCTCGGGGTCGAGCCGCACCCGCCGGGGGACCGGCACACCGGTCGCCTCCAGCACGGAGATCAGGTCGAGGCCGTCGTCGCGGAGCCGCGTCCGGCCCCGCGTGACCGTGTAGGGACGGACGACGGGGCCCGCGTCCCCGTCGAGCCATCGGTCATCGCTCATCGGTCACCCCGGCCTCACCTGGCGCCCGATCCCGACAGCCGGGGAACGAACGGCGGCCGCTCGGCCAGCTCCTCGGCGAGCTGGAACATCCGGAACACGACCGCGCCCGCGTCCGCGGCGGCGTCCGCCAGCACGGCGAGGCACGCCTGCTCGCCCGCCGGGACCATGAACACCAGCATCGAGTCCATCTCGATGACGCTCTGCAGCAGCTCGCCGCCGTCGAACCGGCGGCACGCGCCCCGGGCGAGGCCCTGCACGCCCGCCACCAGCGCGGCCAGATGCTCGGAGTCCTCCCGGCCGAGGCCGGAGGAGCAGGCCACGACCAGCCCGTCCCTGGACAGCAGGACGGCGCCGCCCACCAGCTCCGCCCGGCCGCCGAGGCGGTCCAGGAGCAGCCGCACCTCATCGGCCGTGATCGATGGTTCCGTCATCGTTCGCCCTCCTCGTCGCGTCCGGTGGGCGGGACCGGCGGCGGCTCGCTCCGGCCGCGCCGCCACCCGCTCTGCATCGAGGCCATGACCGAACTGGCCCGCTCCGGCGAGCGCGCACTCCGTCCGGGCGGCCGCTTGTCCTCCCGGGCGGGCGGCGCGGCGTCGCGCAGCTGCGGCGCCAGGTTCGCGCGGCGCACGCGGCGCGGCATCCCCGCGTGGGTGCCCTCGGTGGTGGACGCGGTGGTGGACGCGGGGGCGGACGCCGCCGGCGCCTGGTGCGGCTCGGGCCGCGCGCCGGGCGCGTCTGGCGCGGGCGGCTCGGCCGGGGCCGGGGCCGGCGGCGGCGTGCCGAGCGGGTCGTGGTCGCCGTCCGGCTCGGTGCCGTCGGCGCGGTGCCGTCCGACGGAGTCCATCGCGTTCTCCTGCGTGTCGTGGCCGGTGATGTCCAGCGGCCCGGTGCCGACCGGGGTCCCGGCCGCGGCGGCCCGGTCCGGGGCGTCCGCCGGCTCGGTGGCGGTGTCGGTGGCGGTGTCGCTCGCGCGGCCGACCCGGTCCGCCGGGACGACGAGCGAGTGCGGCAGCAGCACGACGGTCTTGAGGCCGCCGTAGGCGTTCGGCTCCAGCGCCACCTTGATGCCGCGCCGGTGCGCGAGGGTCCCGACGACGAACAGCCCGAGCTGGTCGCCGTGGGTCAGCTCGAACTCCGGCTCGCGGCGGAGCTGCTCGTTGACGGCGGCCAGCTTCTCCGGGTTCATGCCGAGGCCGCGGTCCTGGATCTCGATCGCGAAACCCTGCCCCACCAGCCCGGCGTCCACCTCGACCGGCGTGTTCGGCGGCGACAGGACGGTCGCGTTCTCGATCAGCTCCGCCAGCAGGTGGATCACGTCGGCGACGGCCGAGCCGACGATGCCCTCCTCCGCCGTGCTGACCACCTCGACGCGGGCGTAGTCCTCGATCTCGCCGATGGCGCCGCGCAGCACGTCCAGGATGCCGACCGGGTGCCGCCAGCCGCGGCCGGGCGCGGCGCCGGACAGGATGATCAGGCCCTCGGCGTGCCGCCGCATGCGGGTGGTGAGGTGGTCGATGGCGAACAGGTCGGCGAGGGAGTCCGGGTCGGACGCCTTGCGCTCCAGCGTGTCCAGCATCGCCAGCTGCCGGTGCAGCAGCGACTGGTTGCGCCGGGCGAGGTTCTGGAACACCTGGTTGACCGCCGCGCGCAGCTCGGCCTGCCGGACGGCGGCCTCGACGGCGGTGCGCTGCACGGACGAGAACGCGGCCGACACGTTGAACACCTCGGCCGTCCGGCCGACCTCCAGCGGCGGGGCCTCCGCCGCCACGTCCACCTCCGCCCCGCGGCTCAGCCGGCGGACCACGTCGGGCAGCCGCTCCTCGGCCATGGTGCGCGCGGCGCCCTGGAGGCCGAGCAGGTCGCGGCTGATGCGGCGGCTGAACCGGAGCATGAGGAACGCCGTCAGCGTGATCGCGATCAGGCCGAGGACGCCGATGAGGGCGAGGCGCAGCAGGGTGTCGTCGGAGGCTTCCTTGGCCTCGGCGGCGTTCAGCGCCCGGGACTTCCCTAGCGCGCCGTCCACCGCCCCGATGGAGGCGCCGGCGACGGCCTTCCAGGCGGCCGGGGTGATCTGCAGCCTCTTGCCGGGACGGGTCGCCAGGATGGCGTCCTCCACCGAGGTGAAGGTCCGCTCGGCGGGTGACGCCAGCGCCTGCCTGAAGGGAGCGGCGATGGCCGGGTGCAGCTCGGCGAGGTTCGAGCCCTCCAGGAACCGCCGTTCGTACACCAGCCTGCTGACCGCCGCGTACTCGCCGGCGGTCATCCGGCCCCCGTCGGTGAGCACGCCGCCGACCAGGGCTATCTCCCGTCCGCGCAACTCGATGCCGCGCGACATGGCGGCGGTGTGGGCCGACTGCTGGAGGCCGTCGCCGGCCACCAGCACGTTGACGTACTGGAAGTGGGCCTCGAGGACGTCGTTGTAGGCGTTGAACGCCTCCAGCCTCGTCAGCGCCCGGGAGTCGACCTGGCTCCGCAGCTCGCCGATCCCGTTGAGCTTGCCCATCAGCACCGACAGCCGCTGCTTCATCGCGTCGGTCAGCGTGGCCTGGAACCTGCCAGAGTTAACAGCCTTGTTCATTTGGACGATCGTGCCGTCCATCTTCGCGCGGACGGCGTCCATTGGCGCGCGCGGCAGCCGCTCGTTGCGGCTCAGCCACGTCACCGACTCCTGCCGTTCCTGGGCCAGGGTGACCAGCATCGGCTGCGCGGCGCCGCCGTAGATCTCGTTGGTGGTGTCGAGGTCGCGCTGGTTGAGGGCCTTGGCCGCGGTGCTCTGCGCCGCGAAGGCCCACAACGTGATCAGCGAGATCAGCGGAATGATGATCAGGCCGAAAAGGGAGAACCGGATCGAACGCCGGCGGCGTGGGCCCCTCACCGGGCGAAAAGGCCGAGGTCAACGCGGATATGACGGGCGTGGTCGCACATGGTGTCTCTCTCAGGCTTGGCGGGGGCACCGGACGGCCGAACTCGGGCTACACCGTAGCCACAAGTTTGATCATTTGTCTGGAATTCGATGGATCTTCTCGGCGCGCCGATGGAATCATGTGGCGGCGTTCGGCGACCCCGGACGCCCACCGATGTCTCGGAAGAGGAGAAGCCACGTGACGCCGCTGCGAGGCGAATCGACCAACCGGCTGGACTGGCTGATCGACGGGCTCGTCGAACGCGTGCCCCAGGTGACCAAGGCGGTGGTGCAGTCGGCGGACGGGCTCCTCATGGGGGCGTCCGCCGGCCTCGGCCGGGAGGACGCCGAGCACCTGTCCGCCCTGGCCGCCGGTGTGCAGAGCCTCGCGCAGGGCGCCCGCACCCAGTTCGGCGCGGGCGAGGTGCATCAGACGATCATCGAGATGCACAACGGGTTCCTGTTCGTCACCGCAGCCGGGGAGGGCGCCTCGCTGACCGTCCTCACCGACGCGAGTGCCGACCCGGCGCAGATCAGTTACGAGATGACCCTCCTGGTCGGACGGGTCGGGGAGCACCTCGCGTCCCGTCCGCGGAACCACGCGGGCTCCTGAGCCGGATCCCGCCGGGGGCGGACGTCGGAATATGGGGAACGAGCAGGAGGGCGCGGAGAGAACCCACCGAGTTCGGTGAACTCGGGTCTACCTGACACCGCCGTGTTGATGGGGCGGTGGTCATCGCCGTCGTATTCACCGGACGAGACAGCACTGGCGACGGTGTGCGGTCGGCGGTGATCGTCCGGCCGCCTCACGCAGCGAAAGCGTATTTCGCCTGGTCAATCGGTGCGTCAGGTGACTGCCGAATCACTTCTGGCATGGATTTCGTGTTCCGCGATTTGGGCATGGCATTGTCGTGCAAATCACGGTGAAATCTGACTGAGGAGGTAACAATCGATTCGGTCGATTGCAGCCCTGTACTTGAAAATCAGTGCGTTGTCAACTCGGGGCCTTGGCGGCGAGAATTTTGCCGACCTTTGCTCAAGTGCTCATACAGGCGAAGAAGTCGAACTCGCCGGCGAAAGTATCGGTGAAATGTGGCCCGGTTCCGGGCCGGCTTAGGAGGGTTCCCTGTGGGCGCAGCCGCCGGTGGGGCGGTCGGAGACGCCGGCGAGGAGCAGGCGCAGTTCCGCCAGCGAGTCGTCCAGCGCGGCACGCCGGTCCGCGGCGCGCGCGATGTCGAGGGCGCATTCGCAGATCCCGCCGTACAGCAGCGAGGTGACGGGGCCCAGCGGCCGTTCGCTGATGCACCCGGCCTCGACCGCGATGGCCAGCCCGCGACGCGTCTGGTCCTTGCATCCCGCCTTGATGTCGCGCATCGCCGACCAGCCGATCGCGCCCGGCGCCTCCAGCAGGGTGATCTGCCGGACGCCGGGCTCCAGCGACGCCTCCAGCAGGGCGCGGCAGCCCTCGAACATCCCGTCCCACGGGTCCGGCTGGGCCTGGAACGCCTGCCGGACGACCGCGGAGAGCCTCTCCTGGTCGGCGGCGTAGACCTCGCGGAAGATGTGCTCCTTGTTGCCGAAGTGGTGGTAGAAGGCGCCGCGCGTCACCTTGGCCCTGGCGCAGATCGCGTCCAGGGAGGTGGCGGCGAAGCCGTCCTCGACGAAGAGCTCGCGAGCCGCCGCGACCAAGGCGCCCGTGGTCGCGGCGGTGCGTTCCCGCTGGCTCCGGCGCGTATTCGTGTTCGATGCCACCCGCGTATCCTCCCGACCTGGACCGAGGATAGAAGAACGTACGCGGTGCCGGTGCCGGTGCCGGTGGCGGGAGGGAGCCGTCCTCACCCGTCCAGCAGGGGCAGGACGCGGGCGGCGAACCGCTCCAGGTCCGCCTTATGGTCGCCGCCCACCAGGCGGATGACGAGATGCCGGGCCCCGGCCGCGATGTAGCGGTTCAGCCAGGCGGCGGCGTCCACCGGAGGGCCTGCGAACATGGTCTGGATCTTCTCCACCGTCTCCAACGGGAAGTTGTAGTAGAGCTCGATGCTCCTGCGCAGCAGCGTGCGCGCGTGCCGGGGATCGTCGTCCAGGCAGAGCGTCGCGTACAGGGCGGCGGTCACCGGACGGGACGCCTGCCGCTCGACGGCCGCCCGATCGCGGGCGTAGTCGGCGACGTCGGGCGGATAGGGCAGCCAGCCGTCGCCCAGCCGGGCCACCCGCCGCAGGGCGGAGTCGCCGCCGCCCGCCAGCCAGACCGGCGGCCCGCCCGGACGGGCCGGGGCGGGCGCGAGGGTGGCCCCGCGGAAGTCGAAGTGCCGGCCGGTGAACGACGCCTCCGGGCCGCTCCAGAGCCGCCGCATCGCCTCGATCGACTCCTCCAGGCGGCTGAAGCGGGTGCGGAAGGGGACTCCGATCGCGTCGAACTGCGCCGCGGTGCCGTCGGTGGGGAAGCCGGCGCCCATGCCGACGATCAGCCGCCCGCCGGCGAGCCGGTCCAGCGTGGCGAGCTGGTGCGCCAGCAGGATCGGATGCCGGAGCGCGGGCAGCAGCGTCGCGGTGCCGACCGTGAGCCGCGGCGCGGCGACGGCGACGGCCGACAGCACGAGCAGGGGGTCGGCGCGGGGCCGGGTGAGCGGGCTGTCCCCGGCCCAGACGGAGTCGAACCCGAGGGCGTCGGCGTGCCGGGCCCGCTCGATCAGCCGGGCCGGGTCGTCGTCACCGCCCGCGGCCGGGTCGCGGGTCGGCAGCAGGTAGCCGATCTTCACCGCCGCCGGCATCAGGACGCGTCCTTCAGCAGGACGTCCGCCAGCGCGTGTGGTGCGGTGACCATGGCGTCGTGGCCGGCGTCCAGGATGGTGGGCGGCCAGCCGTGGTCGTCGGCGATCCGGGCGAACGGCATGGGGCCGCCGGGCGTGCAGAGCACCGCGCGGCACGGGATCGCGTCGACGGCCCCGGACAGCCGGGCCGGGTCGGAGAACGTCCGCCGCGGGTGGGGCGTCAGTCTGGGTTCCAGCCAGGCGACCTGGTCCGGTTCCGTCACGCCGACGGCGGCCGCGGGGCCGGGCGGGACCAGGCCGTCGGCGGTGACCGAGGCGACCCAGTCGCGGAAGAAGGCGGGGGCGAGGTCGTCCAGCGACTCGCCGTCGCGGCCCGCCCAGGCGTCGACCATCGTGATGCGGGCGACGCGTTCCGGCATGCGGTCGGCGGCCTCGCGCGCCACGAGGCCGCCGTAGCTGTGCGCGACGAGCACGACGTCCCGGAGATCCTCGTACTCCAGCCGGCCGAGCAGGTCGTCCGCGTGCGTGCGCAGGCCGATCTCGGGGCCCGCCAGGTGGGCGCGCTCACCGAGCCCGGTCAGCGTCGGGGTGTGGACGTCGTGCCCGGCCTCCCGCAACCGCGCGGCCACGTCCCGCCAGCACCAGCCGCCGTGCCACGCACCATGAACCAGCACATAGGTCGTCATCGCGCCGTCTCCTCCGCACGCTCGCGCCATGCCGCGAACTGCGCCGCGGCGGCCTCGGTGGGCAGCCCGAGCTGCTCGCACATCTGATGGAAGTCGAAGAAGAACCGCTCATGGGTGATCAGCCCGTCCCGCACGGTCCAGTGGCAGGCGAACGGCAGTGCGAAGGACCTGCCGGTGGGTGCGATCCCCACCAGGCTCTCCTTCATGGTGGCCCGGACGGTCCCGGAGCCGACGGCCAGCTCACCGGCTTCGACCAGGTACTCCAGCTCCACGCCGTAGTCGGGGAAGGTGCGCAGGAACGCGGTGTTCTGCCGGGCGACCTCGTCCCAGCCGGTCGCGACGGCCTGGAAGGCGACCGTCTCGAAGACCACGTCCGGGTGGCAGAACCGCATCGCCGCCGGGATGTCCGCACGGCTCTTCGCCCGCGCGTAGTCCCGGACGACCTCGGTCGGCGTCGTGTGCTTCTCGGGCATTCCGCTGCCTCCTCTCACGCGTGCCCGCCGACGGCGAGCACGATCTTGCCGGTGGTGTGGCCGCCTTCGACGCGGTCGTGGGCCGCGGCCGCCTCCGCCAGCGGGAACACCGCGTCGACATGCACCGCGAGCCGTCCGTCCGCGACGAGCCCGGCCAGGGCGTCGAGCCCCGCACCGTCGGGGTCGACGAGGTAGTCCACGGCGCGCACGCCGAGCTCGGCGGCGCGCTCCCGCAGGCCCGGGGTCCAGGCCGCCTGGCCGCTGACCAGGACGCCGCCCGGCCGCAGGCAGTCCAGCGCGGCGAGCCCCGCCCGGCCGCCGAACATCTGGATGACGACGTCCATGTCACGTGCCTCGGCGGACACCTCGGTCGCGGTGTAGTCGATCACTTCGTCCGCGCCCAGCGCACGCACGAAGGCGTGCTTGGCGGCGCTCGCGGTGCCGGTCACGTGCGCGCCCCGGGCCTTGGCGATCTGGACCGCGAGGTGCCCGACCCCGCCGGCCGCGCCCGCGATCAGGACCCGCTGCCCGGGTGCGACGGCGGCGACCTCGACGAGCATCTGCCACGCCGTCAGTCCGGCCAGCGGCAGCGCCGCCGCCTCGGTGAAGGACAGGCCCTCCGGCATCCGGGCGAAATGGCGGGCGGGGGCGGTGACGTACTCGGCGTAGCCGCCCGCCGCCCGGGGGAACCACGGCATCCCGAACACCCGGTCGCCCGGCCGGAACCGGAACGTGCCGTAACCGGTCTCCACCACCTCGCCGGCGACGTCCCAGCCGTTGACGAACGGCAGGTCGAGCACCCGGTTGTACGCCTGCCCGCGGCGCGTGTAGACGTCCACCGGATTGACCCCGGCCGCCGCGACCCTGACGAGCACCTCGCCGAAGACCGGCACCGGTTCCGCCACCTCGACCAGCGCCATGGCCTCGGCGCCGCCCCACGCCGCCTGCTGTATCGCCCGCATGAGCGCCCCCCTCCTGAAAGGATCACTCGGGAGGCTACATACATACTGCATGTATGTAAATATGCGTCCGCGATTCGGCGGGCGTGCTCCGGGCGGGGCCCGCCGGTCCCGGCGGACCCCGCCCGGCCGGTCAGTGGAGGGGAGGGACGGCTCGCTGGGCGAGGCCCAGGGCGTACTCGCCCCACCAGGCGCCGGCCGCCGGATCGACCACGCCGTACTCGGGATCCTCCGGACCGGCGGTGCCGCGGGTGCACTGGCCGTCGGACTCGCCGGGACGCTTGACCCAGAGGAAGGCGTCCACCAGCGGGTCACCCGTACGGGTCGAGGGACGGGAGCCCAGGCCGCGGCCCGGCGGATTGCACCAGACCTGGGCGTCGGTGTACTGATCCGCCGGCGGCGTCCACGGCCCCTGGCCGTTGCGGCTGGTGTCGAGGACGAAGTGCGGGAGCCTGCGCGGGTCGTTCCGGACACCGGCGAGATCCGTGTCGGAGCAACTGGCCGCGCCCGTCTTCTGGCGGAAGTACAGGCACTTCGACAGCCTGGTTCCGTAGGAGACCAGCTCGTCGGTACTGCGGTAGTTCGAGACGTTCAGCGCGAAGCCGTCGGCCTTGGCGATGCCGCCCTTGAGCAGGCGGCCGGCCATGCCGAGTTGCGCGCGCGGTTCGCCGTATCCGGCGTCGTAGTCGTTGAGCGGCTGCCAGTCCGAGTGCCCGGAGTCCACGTAGACACCGGTGCGCGGCAGCCGCTGCAGGGCGGTGATCGCGTAGTCGATCTCGCGGAAGCGCTCGTCGACCCGGGCGGTGTCCTCCGGCGTTCCGGTGGTACCGCCACCGCCCTCGTTGCACCACGGCTCGCTGGACAGCAGCGCCAGCCCGTCCGGCTCGACGACCACCACGGCCCGGCCCCCGCCGATCCCCCTGGCGAGGGCGTCGATCCAGGCCCGGTAGGCGGCCTCGGTCGGTGCGCCGCCCGCCGAGTACTGCGAGCAGTCCCGGCCCGGCACGTTGTAGGCCACCAGGACCGGGACGGCGTGCTGCCGGGCGGCGCCGGCCATCGTCCGCCGCACCGCCGCCCGCACCTCGGCGGGGGTGCCGCCGGTGAACCAGATCGCCTGCGACACCTTGGACAGGGCCCGCATCCGCGCCGCGTCGGCGCCGCGCCCCTCGGCCGCCCAGAGGTCGGCCTGCTTCGCCGCGTTGGTCGCGGGCTCGACGTAGAACCTCGCCTTCCCGGCCAGCGGATCACCGTGCCCGTGCCCCTGCGCGTGCCCTTGCGCCTGCGCGGGCGCGGGGGCCGCGAGGACCGCGACGATGCTCGCCGAGGCGGCGGCGAGGATCCCGATGCGTCGTCTCATCCGGTACTCCAGACTTTCGAGAGAGGGTGTGGGAGCGCTCCCACGCGTGATTTTGATCACCCTTCGAGCGTCCGTCAAGACCCAATCTCCGGTGCTGCCGCGGCATCATCGGGCGCCTTCGCCGGGTTGTACTCGGTCGGGTGAGGGGTACGGAGCGTTCGGTCCGGGTCGTGAGGTGGAGACCTTGCAGAGGGAGCATGCGGCGATGAGTTCTACTCAGCCTGATCGGCTCAGGGTGCGCGGTGCCCGGGTGCACAATCTGCGGAACGTCGATGTCGACGTCCCGCTGCGCTCGCTGGTCGGGATCGCCGGTGTGTCCGGCTCGGGGAAGTCGTCGCTGGCGCTGGGCGTGCTGTACGCCGAGGGGTCCCGCCGGTACATCGAGGCGCTGTCGACCTACACCCGCCGCCGGATGGCCCAGGCGCCGCGGGCGGCCGTGGACTCGGTGGAGCACGTCCCCGCCGCGCTGGCGCTGCGGCAGCGGCCCGGTGTGCCCGGTGTGCGGTCGACCTTCGGCACGTCCAGTGAGCTGCTGAACGTACTGCGGCTGATGTTCTCGCGGCTGGCCTCGCACGTGTGCCCCAACGGCCACCGGGTTCCGCCGACGATCGATGTGGCGGCCGAGGTGCCCTTCGCGTGTCCGGTATGCGGGGAGCGGGTTGATCCGCCGGGCGCGGAGTCACTGTCGTTCAACTCCACGGGCGCCTGCCCCCGCTGCCAGGGCATCGGCGTGGTGCGCACGGTGGACGACGCGACGCTCGTCCCGGACCCGTCCAGGACGCTGGAGGACGGTGCGGTCGTGCCCTGGCGGATGTTCGGCTTCAACGTCCAGCCCGACATCGCACGCGAGTTCGGTGTGCGCACCGACGTGCCCTGGAGCGAGCTGACCGACGCCGAGCGCGAGATCGTGCTGGACGGGCCGGAAGAGAAGAAGCACATCACCGTCACCAGCAAGAAGGGGGTCCACGAACTCGACTTCACCTTCCGGAACGCGCGGCTGACGGTGACCGAGGAGCTGAAGCGGGCCGACACCGACAAGCGGCTGGCCAGGGTCAGCCGCTTCCTGCGCGAGGGCACCTGCCCGGACTGCGGGGGCAGCCGCCTCAGCCCCGCCGCGCGGGCGCCCCGGATCGGTGAACGGAACCTGGCCGAGGTCACCGCGATGACCCTGGACGACGTGCTGGCGTGGGCGCCCGGCGTGGTGGCGGACCTCCCGGCCGACATGCGGGCCATGGCCCGGTCGCTGACCGACACCCTGGTCGAGATGGGGCGGCGCCTGGTCGAACTCGGCCTCGGCTATCTCGCGCTGGACCGGGCGGGGTCCACGCTGTCCACCGGTGAGCGGCAGCGCGCACAGCTCGCGCGGGCGGTCCGCAACCGCACCACCGGCGTCCTCTACGTCCTGGACGAGCCGTCCATCGGCCTGCATCCGGCCAACGTCGACGGCCTGCTCGGCGTGATGCGCGACCTGCTGGCCGATGGCAACTCGGTCGTCTTCGTCGACCACGACGTGCAGATCCTGCGCGAGGCGGACTGGCTGATCGAGATCGGCCCCGGCTCCGGGACCGATGGCGGCACCGTCATCGCCGAGAGCGGCCCCGGCGCCCTCGCGGACGCGCCCCGCTCCCGGCTCGCCGGGTTCCTCACCGGGGACGAGCCGGTGATCGTCCGCGCCTGCGCCGAGCCGGCCGCCGTGTTCGAGCACGGCGCGATCGCCCTCAAGACCGACGCCATCCACACCGTCCATCCCCTGGAGGTCGAGATTCCGCTCGGCCGGTTGACCGCCGTCACCGGCGTCTCCGGATCGGGCAAGACCACCCTCATACTCGAATGCCTGGTCCCGGCCCTGCAGGCACGGTCGAAGTCATCGCCCGTGGCGGCGCCGGCTCATGTGCGCGACCTGCGGGCACCGGACGGCACCAAGGTCCAGGTCGTCGACGCGGCCCCCATCGGCATCAACGTCCGCTCCACCGTGGCCACCTACTCCGGCGTCATGGACGACCTGCGCAAGGCGTACGCCGCGACGACGGAGGCCCACCGCGACGGGTTGACGGCCTCCGACTTCTCCTACAACACCGGCTCGCTGGCCTGCCCCCGATGCGAGGGCACCGGCGAGGTCTCCCTGGACGTCCAGTTCCTCCCCGACGTGGACATCATCTGTCCCGAGTGCGGCGGAAGCCGCTTCGCACCCCGCGCGGACGCCTACCGGCGCAACGGCATCACCCTGCCCGGCCTGCTCCAGTGCACGATCCGCGAGGCCCTCACCGCCACCACCGACCTGCGGCGGGTACACAAGCGCCTGGCGGCCCTGGACGAACTGGGGCTGGGATACCTCACCCTCGGTGAGGCGACCCCGGCCCTGTCCGGTGGCGAGGCGCAGCGCCTGAAGCTGGTGAGCCAGATGCACCGGGACCAGACCGACGCCGTCTTCGTGCTCGACGAACCGAGCGTGGGCCTGCACCCGCTGGACGTGCGCACCCTCCTGACCGTCCTGCAACGGCTGTCCGACCGCGGCGCCACCGTCATCGTGATCGAGCACGACCTCGACCTGATCGCCAACGCCGACTACATGATCGACCTGGGCCCCGGCGGCGGCGAGGACGGCGGCAGGATCATCGCCACCGGGACCCCGGGCCAGGTCGCCCGCGACCCCGCGTCCATCACCGGGCGCTACCTCGCCCGCCACCTCCGCGGCGGAGACTAGCGCCGCCCGCGGTTGAACCGGCGCCGCGGTTGAACCGATGCCGCGGTTGAACCGATGCCGCGAGTGAACCGGCGCCGTCACGTGGTGCGGTGACCGATTTCGGCCGCCGGTGCGGACCGGAAACGGCCGTCCGGACGGCCGCTGCGGGCCGGCGGCGGACCGGCGGTGAGCACCGGCTCTGCCGAACCGTGCAGCAATGTCGGCCTGCCCGGCACCCGTATCCATGGTTTCGAAACGCTGATCCGATTATCGAAACGATGTCCTGGACGGTCTTGACATCGACCGTGCCACAGAGTTCGCTGTGGGCACTTGCGGAACTATGTTCCTGCATGTGGAACAAGCGAGGGCGCTGGCCCGGCAGGCGGGCTGGTGGTGCGGCGCCGGCTGCCCGCGCGTCCCGTCCCGGCGGCGGGACGCCCGACATGAAGGAGCGGCACTCCTGATGACAGGTCCCCCCAGGCTCAAGGCGATCGCGGCGGCCGCCGCGATCGCGGGCGCGTCACTGGTCCCCGCGCTCGCGGGGCAGGCGGCGTTCGCGGCGACCACGCAGGTGGACTACACCTGCACGGTCCTCGGCAACGCCTTCCCCTACCCCGCGACCGTCACCGTCACGGCGCCGGAGACCGCGACCACCGGCGACGACGTGACGGTCGAGGTCGACCTGAGCGACATGCCGAGCAAGTCGCCCCTGCCGGTGCTGTCCTGGACGACGAGCGGGACGATGGCACTGTCCGGCGCGGTGTCCGGCGAGTTCGCCTTCAGTACCCCGAAGCAGACGGGCAACATCCCGAAGAACACCCCGATACCGATCAACAAGCTCACCGGTAAGTTCAACGCCTCCGCCCCGGGAGACATCTCGATCGTCCCTAAGACGGTCAAAATGGACATGGACGCCTCCGGGGTCGAGGCCGCGATCGAATGCCAGGCGCCCGCCGACCCGCCCACTCTCGCCACGGTCAGGGCCGGCAACGCGGGGCCGTCCCTGACCGTGGGGCCGGCGACCGTCCACCAGGGCGGTGGCATCACGGTCGGCGGCGCGCGCTGGGAGAGCGGTCCGGTGGACCTGGCGCTGTGCGATGAGAACGGCGCCGCCTGCTCGGCCACCGGGCTGACCGGCGTGTCGGCCTCGGCGGACGGCTACGGAACGCTGACCGGGACCGCCACGGTCGCCGAGGACGCCGCCCCCGGAGCACGCACCATCAAGGCGACCCAAGGCGCGCTGGCGAAGACCGTCGGGCTGACCGTCACCGAGAAGGTGCCGCCGCCCACCGGCGCATGCGCCGACAAGCCCGCCGGGCAGTGCGGCGAGCAGAAGATCAACCTCAGGGTGGCCGCCGGGAAACTGACGATGGCGCAGCAGCCCGGCGCGGTCGACCTGAGCAAGATCACCCTGGACGGCACGCCGAAGACCGCGACCGGCGACATCAAGCAGGTCCAGGTCATCGACGCCCGCGGCGGCAGCACGGGCTGGTCGCTGACGGGCACCATGACGGACTTCACTTCCGCCGGGGGCCCGAAGATCCCGGCCGGGAACCTGTCCTGGGCACCCGCCTGCACGGCGGGCGCCGGCGCGACCCCCGTCACGACGGGCAGCCCGGGACCGCTGAGCACCACCACGGCGGCGACGCTGTGCAGCGGCGCGAGCGGCGACGGCGGCGCGATCGTCGGCGGTGCCTACGACGCGGGTGCCGGGCTGACGCTCGACGTCCCCGCGGTGACCGGGGCGGGCCAGTACCAGGCCGTCCTCACCATCGTCCTGTCCTGACCGGTCCGATCCCCGGCCGGGCCGCGACGCGGCCCGGCCGGCTCCGGCACACCCCGCTCCGGCAAGAACCGAGGTAACCGTGACCCACGGCCCATGGCCCTCACCCGCCGCGGTAGCGAGGGTGGCGACGGTCTACACCCTCACAGCCTGCGCGCTCACCGCCGCCGTGCCGCCGGCCGAAGCGCGTGAACCGGCGCCGGCGACCGGCAACGGCTCCTGGTCCGTGGGCCCGGTCGGCCACGGCGACGAACTCGCCCCCCGGCCCTACTTCGCGATGGACGCCCCCGCAGGCAGGACGATCAAGGACGCGGTGCGCATCACGAACCTGACCGGCGAGCCGCTCACCTTCCAGCTCTACGGCGCGGACGCCTACAACACCCCGCGCGACGCGGGTTTCGCCCTGCGGTCCGCCGCCGAAGACCAGAAAGACGTCGGAGCCTGGCTCGACCTACGGGCCGGCCGGCTGAAGGTTCCCGCGCGCGGAGCGCGCGATGTTCCGTTCAGCATCACGATCCCCGCCAACGCGACACCCGGCGAGCACATCGGCGGGATCGTCGCGCTCAACACCGCCGTCGAGGGCGTCCAGCGGTCGGGCGGTGCCGCCATCGGGCTGCGGCGCGCGGTCGCCGCGCGGATCTACCTGCGTGTCGACGGGCCGCTGACCCCGGGCCTGAAACCGGCCGCGCCGGCGGTGCGGCGCAGCCAGCCGCTCCTGCCCTACCTCGGGAAGGGGCGCGGGACGGTGCGGTACGAGGTCGTCAACACGGGAAACCAGCGGCTGAGCCCGACCGCCCGGGTGTGGGCCACCGGGCTCTTCGGCCGCACCATCAAGGAGTGGCCGCTCCAGCGCGTCCCGGAGATCCTGCCCGGCCAGAGGACGGAACTCACCGTCCCCTGGGACGATCCGCCGCCGCTGGAAGCGGTCACCGTACGGGTCGAACTGACCGCCGGGGACGGCATCAGGGCCCGCGCGCAGAGCCAGTACGTCGAGGTGCCGTGGTCAGCGCTGGCCGCCTTGGCCACCGCCGCACTGTTCGGCTGGCTCGTGCTCCCCCGGCTGGTGCGTCGCTGGCGCTTGCGTGCGGGACTGGACGGGGGCCGCCACGCCCTCGCCCGCCCACCCGAAGACCTCGTAGACCCGTCGTACTTCGACGACGGAGCCCACCCATGACCCCCCCAAGCCACCGTCCAAGCCATCGCCCGAGCCTCAGCTTCCCGAGCCTCAGCTTCCCGAGCTTCAGCCGCCCGAGCCATCGCCTGAGCTTTGGCCGCCCAAGCCGTCGTCGCGGGTTCGCGGGCGCTCCTCTGTTCGCGGCTGCCTCTGTGTTCGTGGTCGGTGTGGTGTTCGTGGCCGCTCTTGTCGCGTTTTCGCCGGTGAGCGGTGCCGCTGTTGTCGGTCAGCCTGGCGCCGGTGGGCCCGGGCTCAGCGTGCAGCCTGAGCAGGCCGCGGTCGGCACCGCGGTGCGCGTCCGCGGCAGCGCGTGGACGCCCGGCGCGATCGTGCAGGTCCAGATCTGCGGGCAGCGGGCCGTCCACGGCTCCGCCGACTGCGACACGCGAGGCGGGGTCACGGCGCGGACCGCGCCCGCCGGCACCTTCGAGGCCGGGCTCACCGTCGGCGCGCCGCCCACCGACTGCCCGTGCGTGCTCCGAGCGGTGACGCTGCCGGGTTCGGGCGGCGGGCCCGTCCGGCACGCGGCCGTCCCGCTCGCCGTGCCGGGGCACCCGGTCGGCCCGATCCTGCCGGAGATCGTCCCCGTCCGGGCCGACGTCGTCGGGCTCGAACTCGTCGGTGGCGGCGGATGGGGCGAGCTCTTCGGCGGCGGCCCCCGCCGGACCCTGGTCGTGCGGCTGCGCAACAGCGGCGCCGACCCCGTCGCGGACGCCCCGCTGGTCGTCGGCTGGGGCGCGGGCACGGACCCCGACAACCCGCTCGACGCGCCGCCGAGCGGAGTCGTGAAGCCCGGAGAGACCGCGACGTACCGGATCGCGGTAAAGCTCCCGCCCGCCTCGTTCGGGACGTTCGTCGTGGGCGGCCGGTACGCCGGCTCCGTCCCGTTCAAGACCTCGTTCACCACCTGTCCGTGGGGCCTGATCGGCGTGAACGTCCTCGCCGCGCTGCTCCTGCTCCTCGGCGTCCGCCGTGCCCTCCGCCGCCGGGCGGCGCGGAGGGCGGCGTCACGAACGCGCGGGGCCATCGCCTCCGCCGGCGCGTCCGCGCCGGCGCACCACCGGATGGCCCCGCGCTCCCGCCCGGCCGTCGAGGTCGGGGAGGTGCTGGCCCATCTCGACCGGGCGGCCGGCCTCGGGCGCGGCGACCCGGACCGCGTCGACCGCGCCGAGCTCGTCTCCTACCTGCGCGGCCGCGGCGAGCCCCCGGTCGATCTCCAGGCGCTCGACCGGTACCTCCGGGAGCAGCGGTGATGGGCGCGCGTCCCCGGTCCCGGACCCGCCCCGAAGCGGCGGACGGAAACGGGGCGCCGCTGCTGGAGGCGCGCGACCTGGCCACCGCGCCCGAGTCCGGCGGGCTGCGCGGCGTCGGCCTCCGGGTGCGGCGGGGCGAGGCGGTCGCCCTCTTCGGACCCGGCGCGCGGACGGTCGTGGCGGTCCTCGCCGGCCGGGTACCGCTGTCGGGCGGCGCGATCCTGCTGCACGGCGCCGAGCAGCCGCGGGGGATCGGCGTCGGCCACTCCATCGGACCGGCCCCGGCACGTGCCGGCACCCGGACGGTCGAAGAGCACCTGGCCGGACGCGCGCGGCTGCGGGGCGGCGACCCGCGCTCCGCCGCGGCCGTCCTGGACGTCTTCCCGATGCTGCGGGCCAGGGCCCGGTCACCGCTGGGGGCGCTGACCGACGGCGAGCACCGGCTGCTCGGGCTGGCCGAAGCCCTGCTGTCCCGGCCCGAACTGCTGCTGATCGACGGGCTCACCCCGGGCCTGGCCGGGCCTCATCTGGACGCGCTGCCGGTCCTCGTGCGGCGGCTGCTCGGGGCGGGCGCCGCAGCGGTCATCGCCGAACCGGTGATTCCCGTCGCGCTCGCGGCCGGCACCCGGGCGTGCGTGCTCGGGGACGGCCGGATCACGGCGGAGTTCACGGCCCCGCGCCCGGCGTCGATCGCCGAGTCGCTGCGCGCCGTCCGCCCGCCGGCGTCCGGGCGGGCCCATGACGGAACCGGCCGCGAACCGGCCGCGAACCCTTCCGACGACAAGCAGGAGGAATGATGCGCTCGTTGTACCGGCGCCTCGGCGTGGTGTCCGCGATCGGCGCCGCGAGCGTGCTCGGCCTGGGGCCCAGCGCGCTCGCGGCACCGACGCTCAAGCTCAGTAAGACCACCGGCGTCAAGGCCGGCGACTCCGTCACCGTCGAGTCGTTCACCGGGCTCGACCCGAACTTGCAGGCCATCGTCATCGGCCAGTGCAAGCCCAAGCTGGCGCAGGGGGCCTGCGTGAACGACAAGGCCCTGGTCGGCGGCAAGACCGACGCGAAGGGAACGTGGACCCCCGGCAGCGGAGGGCCGAAGTCGATCGTCCTGGTCAACAAGATCGGCGACGTGGACTGCACCGCCGAGCCCGGCGCCTGCGTCATCGCCGCCACCAGCCTCCTGGACCCGACGCACGTGCTCGCCAAGGTCCCGCTGACCTTCGCCAAGAGCGGCGGGAACGGCGGGGACGGCGGAAACGGCGGCAACGGAGGGGACGGCGGTGGAAACAATGGCGGCGGCGGGGGTAAGCCCGACGGCGGCAAGCCCGGCGGGCAGCTTCCCCACACCGGCAGCCCGGACGGCCTTCCCACCTACGCGCTCGTCGCCTCGGCCCTGGTGATGGCCGGGGGCGCCGCGCTGCTCATCGTCCCGCGCCGCAGGCACGACTCGTGAACGCCCGGTAGGGGACGAACGGACGGTGCGGCGCGCACCGGGGGAGCGGCGGCCCGCCCGGCGCACCGCACCGTCTCAGTCCCCGGCGGCCGGCGGACGGCCTCAGTCCCCGGCCCCCGGTGGCCGGCGGCCGGCCTCAGTCGTCGGCGGCCGGTGGCGCGGCGACGGCTCCGAGCACGAAGGCGGTGACGTTGCGCTCCGACTTGCGGATCGTGGTGGCGTCGCTGATGAGCGGGAGGCGCTCGGCCCCGACGACGGCGAGGATGCTGCGCGCGGTCGCCTCGACGTCCGCCCGCCGGAACTCGCCGGACTCCATCCCGTCGGCGAGGATCCCGGTGAGGATGCGCTGCATGGGCGCGACATGGGAGGCCAGCGACGCGTACGCCTCCGGGCCGAGGGCCGCCGTGACCTCCGCGGCACTCGGGTGCGGGTGCGCGAGGAGCCCGCGCAGTTGGAGGCGGACGAACGCGCGGAGGCGGGCGGTGGCGCCGGCGTTCTTCGGCAGCCCGCGCTCGAAGCTCTCGATGAAGTACGTCGTGACCCGTTCGGTGAAGGCGAGCAGGAGGGCCGCCTTGTCCGGGAAGTAGTTGTACAGCGCGGTCCGGGTCACGTCGGCCGCGGCCGCCACCTGGGTCATGGAGATCGTGTCGATGCCACGGTCGCGGGAGAGCTGGGCGACCGCGTCGAAGATGCGGTCCACCGTCTGCGCACGGTGCTCTCCCAGCGTCCCGGCCGAGATCTTAGGCATGCCTCATCTTCTCATGACCCCCCGCTGTCCCCAGTGGCCGGTCGAGGCATTGTTTTCACGACAGTATGTCGTTATCTTTAAGTCACTCTGTCGTGAAAAGGAGTTCTCATGCCGGCCGAGACCACCGCTGACCGCGAGCCCCTGTCCAAGCTGCTGTACCGGGGGACGACGGCGGCCCACCAGGCCGCCGAGCAGACGCCCTACATGCTCGCGCTGTTCCAGGGCACGTTGCCGAAGGAGGACTACGGCCGCTGGCTCGTGCGCTTCCACTTCGTCTACGCGGCCCTGGAGGAGACGTCCGAGGCGCTGCGCGGCGATTCCGCCGTCGGCGGGCTGCGCCTGCCCGAACTCGACCGCACGGAGGCGATCGAGCGCGACCTCGCCCACTTCTACGGCAGGTCGTGGCGGGACGAGCTGGCGTCGTCGCCGGGCACCGACGCCTACGTGGCCCGGCTGCGCCACGTCCGGGACGAGTGGCCGCTCGGGCTCGTCCCGCACCACTGGATCCGCTACGCGGGCTACCTGCACGGCGGGGCCACCCTCGCCAAGATGCTCACCACGACCTACGGGCTGCCCGAGGGCGAGGGCATGCGGTTCTACGACTTCGCCGCCATCCCCGACCGGACCGCCTTCATCGGCGAGTACCACGCCCGCATGAACGCCGTCCCGGTCGGGCCGGACGACATCGCCGCACTGGTCGCCGAGGGCAACCGCGCGTTCGAGGCCAACACGGCGATCACCACGGAGCTCGGGGCCGAGGCGGGCCTGTCCTGAGCGCCCGCCCGGAGAACGGGACCGCCCCCGCCGGAGGCTCCGGCGGGGGCGGCGCGTCCTGCCCGGTCAGAACAGCTTGATCGCCTGCATCGGGCACGCCTCGACCGCCGCCTCGGCGTTGGGCACCAGCTCGTCGGGGATCTCCTCCTTGACCACCTTGCCGTAGCCCCACTCGTCCAGGTCGAAGACCTCGGGTGCGAAGCGCTTGCAGTACCCCTGGCCATCGCAGGCCGAGGCGTCGATGACGACCTTCTTCATGCTCAATCTCCCAACTGGATCCGGATATCGAAGGGCCGGGCCCCGGCGCACCGGGCGCAGCCGCGGGCGGCGTGCCCGTCGACCAGGGAGCGGTGATGCCGGAACAGCGAACCGACCAGCACGCTCACCGCGTCCGGGGTGGCGCAGTTGCCGCGCCGGACGAGGCCGCCGGCCATCCGCTCCAGGCGGGCGGCGCCGTCGGGTCCGGCGGTGCCCGACATGAGCGCCGCGAGCAGGGCGGCGACCGCCTGCGTGCCGCGTACGCACGGGCCGCACTGCCGGGCGTTCTCCCGGTCGAGGAAGGCCGCCGCGCCCGCCGCGGCCTCGACCGGGCACTCGTCCGTCAGCAGCACGAAGGCCCCGCACCCGAGCGTGCTGCCGGCCGCGGTGAAGGCCGCGTGCGTCAGCGACAGGCCGAGCAGGCCGCCCGGAAGCAGCCCGCCCGCGAGCCCGCCGGCCAGGACGCCGGTCACCGCCGCCGCGTCCCCGAGGTGAACGCGTCCCAGCTCGCGCAGCGGAACGCCGTACGGAACCTCGTACAGGACGGGCGGCCGCCCGCCACCCGACACGGTCGCGAGGAAGGTACCGGGCGAATCGCCGGTGCCGGCCGACCGGTACGCGCGCGGCCCGAGCCGCACGGCCAGGGCCAGCTGCGCCAGCGTCTCGGCGTTGGCGACGAGCGTCGGCGCACCGTGCACACCCTCCTGCCAGGGGCGCGGCGGTTTGACGGCGGGCAGCGCGGGGCCGCCGCCGATGGCGCGGACGACGGCGGTCTCCTCCCCGGCCACGTAGGCGGGCTCCACCCGGACGACCTCCATGTCCGCGAACGCGCCCGCCGCCTTCTCCAGCGCGTCGGCGCCGGGCCGGTCGCAGGCGTAGAGGAACGACCGCTCCGCGCCGGCCGCGCGGGCGGCCAGGGCCAGGCCCTCGACGACCAGTTCGGGCCGCTCGCGGATGAGGAACCTGTCCTTCACCGACCCGGGCTCGCCCTCGGCGGCGTTCGCGACCGCGTACCGCCGCGGCGCCGCGGCGTCGGCCACCGCGCGCAGCTTGACGGCGAGCGGGAACCCGGCCCCGCCCCGCCCGCGTATCCCGGCCGCCCCCGCGATCTCGATGATCTCGGTCCCGGACGGACCGGTGCCGGACGGGCGGAAGCCGGTTCCAGGGGCGGACGGGCCGCTCGGCGGCGCGGCCAGCAGGCGCGCGGTGCCGAGCGGCCGGGTGTGCAGCGGGAATCCCATGGCGGCCGGTCAGGCGACCTGGAACTCGGACATCCGCTTGCCGAGGTCGGCCAGCACCTCGGTGTTGAGCTGGTAGGCCAGCAGCGTCTCGCCGATGACCCGCTTGCGCTGCACCTCGTCCAGGCCGAGGGCGTTCAGCCTGTCGCGGTACTCGACCTTGAACGCCTTGTAGTCGGGGATCTCCGGGAAGTTGTAGAACCCCACGCCGTCGTCGCCGCCGAACCCGTAGGCGCGCTCCGCGGACTTGCGGATCACCTGCCCGCCGGACATGTCGCCGAGGTAGCGGGTGTAGTGGTGCGCGATGAATCCGCCAGGCCAGTCCGCGATCTGGTTGATCCGCGCCACGTAGGTGAGCGTGGGCTTGGACGGCTCGACGGCGTCCTTCCAGCCGTCGCCGTAGAGCACCTCGAGGTCGTGTTCGAGCGCCTCGACCCGCTCCAGTTCGGGGAACACGAACCGGCCGGCGACCGGGTCGCCGGCGAGCGCGTGCCCCGCCTCCTCAAGAGCGACGTAGGCGAAGTAGTGCTGGGCGACCATCTCGGCGTAGCCGTCCTTGGAGATCTGGCCGCCGAGGAGCGCCTGCATGTAGTTGGTGTACTCGGCCGCCTCGTGGTCGGTCCAGGTCGCCTTTCTCAGCTGGTCGGCGAATCCCTCAGCCTGTGCGTCCGTCAACGTGGTCTCCTTGTCCGCGTCGCGCCGCCGATCGGGACGGCGTCGTGAAAGGCTTGCATTGAAACGATGTTTCACGACAGAGTGTCATCAAGATGGCGACACGCGTCAAGGGTTTTGACGACATGTCGTCGTGAAAACAGGCCGGCTGCGGAGCAGGCGGCGGAGAGGAGCCGGCATGCCGCCCGAACACGACCCCCGGCGGGCACTGGACGAGATGGTGCGGGTGCGCACGACCCGCGGCGGAGGCGAGGCGTTCATCTGGTGGACCGGGGACGTCTACGCCTGGCTGCCCGGGGACGGGCCGCACCACCTGTTCGGCTTCGAGGGCGTCAACGTCGCCCGGACGATCCCCGTGGACGGCGGGTACGAGCAGCTCAGCCGTGAGGCGGCGAGCTACCTCGACCCGTCCTCCCGGGAGGTCGTCGACGCCTGGGAGAACCGCTACACCGGCGAGACCGTGGACGTCGAGCACGTCTGGAACGACCCGGTCGACTTCCGCTGGCTGGCCGACGGGCGGCGCGGCCCGTTCCGGTTCCCCCGGACGCGGATCGGCGGCGACGTCGTCTTCAACACCGACGTGCTGCTGGCCTACCCGTCCCCCCTGCCGGTCGCCGACTATCCGGCGAACTCCGGGGACGACGTCTACCGGGCGATGGAGCTGTTCCAGTTCTTCACCCGCGCCGCCGACCTGGCCGACCCCGCGCTCGACAGCGTGCCGTGCACGCTGTCGTGGGTACGGGTCGCGCCCTGGCTTCCGTGGATGCGGATGGCCGACCGGCCCGGTGCGATGGTGTACCACTGCCGCGGCGCGAAGGTCGCCGGCTGGGACGAGGTGCCCGGCCGGGTCCGGCGGTTCGTCGAGCGGCGCCGGCCCGAGTTCCGGCACGCCCCGACGGAGTGGTCGCCGTCGAGCGAGACCAGCTGGACCGCCTTCAAGAAACTCCATCCGGCCGAATCCGCAGGCTGACGCCCTGCCGGGCAATCCATCGTTCGGATGACGACGGTCCGGCGCGGCGGCTCCTAGCATCGGACCATCGCGCCCTGATTCCACTATCGGGAACCTGATTCCGGAATTCCACCGGAAGGGGTGATCTCTCTTGGCCCGCTACGTGCTCCGGCGGATCCTCTCCCTCCTCGCCACCGTATTCGTGGTCGTCTCGCTGGTGTTCTTCCTGCTCCGGCTCTCGCCCGGCAGCCCCCTCTACACCCTGCTCGGCTACAGCTACAGCGAGGAGGGCCGCGCGGCGGTGGCCGAGCGGCTCGGCCTCAACGCCTCGATCCCCGAGCAGTACGTCCGCTACATCGCGCGCATGTTCAGCGGGGACCTCGGGCAGTCGGTGTTCTCCGGGCAGCCGGTCTGGACGTCCCTCGCCCAGCGCGTCCCCGTCTCGCTGGAGCTGGCGGTGCTGTCGGGCGGGGTCTGGATGGCCGTCGGCGTCGCCGCCGGATGCCTGGCGGCCCTGCGCCGCGGTTCGTTCTTCGACGGGTTCCTCCGCGTGTTCAGCGTCGTGGCGCTCTCGGTGCCGAGCTTCTGGCTGGGGCTGGCCTGCGTCCTGGTCTTCGGCGTCTACCTCACCGGGGTCTTCCCGGTGGCCTATGTGCCGCCGTCCCAGGGGCTGGGGCGGCACCTCGCCTCGATGGTGCTGCCGTCCTTCGTCCTCGGCCTGCCGGCCTTCGCCGTGGTCGCGCGGACGCTGCGGAGTTCGCTGCTGGAGGTGCTGGACCGCGACTACGTGGCGTTCGCGACCTCGATGGGCATGCGCCGCCGGCTCGTCGTCCGCAAGGTGGCCCTGCGCAACGCCGCCGTCCCGGCGGTCACCGTCATGGGGCTGATGCTGGGGATGCTCCTCAGCGGCGCCATCCTCATCGAGAACGTGTTCGGCATCCCGGGCCTCGGCCAGCTGATGGTCGACTCCTTCCGCCGCCAGGACTACCCGGTCGCGGCCGGATGCTGCCTGGCCGTCGCGGTCCTCTACCTGTTCAGCAACCTGCTCGTGGACCTCGCCCAGATGGTCATCGATCCCCGCATCAAGGAGAGCGTCCTCTCCGGGACGGAGACGCCATGAGCGAAGCCGGGCGGTGGAGCCGCCGGGGCGACGCGCTGACCTGGTTCGGCGGCGGCTGCGCCGGGCTGTTCTGCCTGCTGGCCGTCCTCGGGCCGCTGCTGACGCCCGATCCGAACGCCGGCAGCGCCACCGTGCTCGCGGGCCCGAGCCTGGAGCACCTGTTCGGCACCGACCAGCTCGGACGCGACCTGCTGGCCCGCACGGCGGCCGGAACGCGGGTATCGCTGCTGGTCAGCCTGTCGGCGGTGGCACTCGGCCTGCTCATCGCGCTGCCGCTCGGGGTCCTCGCGGGCTATGTCGGCGGCGGCCTGCTGGACGACCTCGTCATGCGGGTGCTGGAGACCGTCCAGGCGCTGCCGATGTTCGTCCTGGCCATGTTCGTGATCGGCCTCACCGGCACCGGCACCGGGCACGTCGGACCCGTCCCCGTCACCATCACCGCGAAGGTCGTGCTGCTCCTCGGGTTCGCGTTCATCCCCTACTTCGCGCGGGTCGTCCGCTCGGCCACGATGGCGGAGGCCGGGCAGGACTACGTGTCCGCGCTGCGCGTCATCGGGGTCCCGCGGTCCCGGATCGTGCTCGGCGAACTGCTGCCCAACGTGATGCCGGCCATGGTCGTGCAGGCGTTCCTGGCCATGGCCCTGGCCGTCTTCGCCGAGGGCGGCCTGGGCTTCCTCGGCCTCGGCGTCCAGCTCCCGCAGGCGACGCTCGGCAACCTGACCGGCGGCGGCACCGGCTACCTGCCCGGGGGCGTGTGGTGGTACTCCGTCCTGCCCGGCGCGGTGATGCTCGCCGGAATCCTCGGTTTCAACCTGATCGGTGACGCGCTGGCCGACCGCCTCGGCGAGCGGGGCACCGCGCGATGACCTCCCGGAGGTTTCCATGATGGCCAACACACCGGCGTCCGGCTGGTCCCGGCGGCGGGTCCTCGGCACGCTCGCGTCGGGCGCCGCCGCGATCCCGCTGTCCGGCGCCGCCGGCTGCGCGGGCGGCGGGACCGCCGCGGGCAGCACCCTGCGGATCGGGATCGAGGCCGGCCCCGGCAACCTGAACCCGCTCGACTCCGGCAGCGAGGTGACCCGCTGGATCGCCGAGCCGATCATGGAGTCGCTGTACGACTACGACGGCGAGCTGCGGTCGGTCCCGCTGCTGGCGAGCGCGGAACCGCGGGTCTCCGCGGACGGGCTCACCATGACGATCCCGCTGAAGAAGGGGATCACCTTCCACAACGGGGACGCGTTCACCGCCGAGGACGTCGTCGCCTCGCTCAAGCACGTGACCGCCCTCGCCAGCGGCAGCGAATGGATCGTCTACTTCCTGCACTACTACTCCGCCGCCCGCGCCGTCGACGCGCACACGGTGGAGATCAAGCTCAACCGCCGGTACGGGCTGATGCGGTCGCACCTGACCAACCTGCCGATCACGCACCGGTCGTTCGTCGGGCGCAAGGACACGATGATGGGCACCGGGCCCTACCGGCTGGACCGGGTGTCGGACGGGCTGGGCTACTCGCTCAGCGCCTACCCGGACTACCACGGGACCAAGGCCGCCTTCCAGCGGATGGAATACCAGATCATCCCGGACGGCTCGACGCGCGCGGTGAACCTGCGCGCCGGCAAGGTCGACATCGCCACGAACCTGCCCGTCGCCGCGCTGCCGCTGCTGCGCGGCGACAAGCGGGTGACCGTCCACAAGGTGGACGCCCCCATCGACGTCCTCACCTACGTCAAGGCCGGCGACCGGCCGTTCTCCGACGCGAACTTCCGCAAGGCCATCGCGTACTCGATGGACCGGCAGGCCGTGGTCGACAAGGTCTTCGGCGGCGCCGCCACCCTCGGCCAGGGGCCGATCGGGCCCGCGGAACTCGGCTACGACCCCGCGCTGAAGGCGTTCCCGGCCCGTCCCGACCTGGCGAAGGCCGAACGATTCCTCGCGGCCGCCGGCGGGAGCCGCGAGTTCACCCTCACCATCGCGGCGGGCCAGACCATCGAGGGAATCGCGCAGATCCTCGTCGAGAACTGGAAGAGCCTCGGCGTGCGGGTGAAGCTGGAGGTGCTGCAGAGCGGCCCGTGGGCGCAGCGGTGGATCTCCGGCGACTACCAGATGATCATGAACAAGTTCGCCAGCGGCTTCACCAGCGGCGCCGCGAACTACCTCACGCTCTCGCCCGCGCAGTCCGGCAGCGTCCTCGCGTGCGGTTACCGCGACCACACCGTGGACCGGGCACTGGACCGGGTGTGGGAGACCTCCGACCGCGACGAGCGGGCCCGGCTGCTGAAGCAGGTCGGCCGCACCCTGGCCGAGGACGCCGTGATGTTCCCGCCCGCCTACCCGCAGATGGTCACCGGGCAGCGCGACGGCGTGGCACCCATGGATCCGGCGCGAATGCGGATCAGCCGCCTCGGCGTCGCCGCCCTCCGCCCCGCCGGAGGCTCCCGTGCCTGAGCCGGTGCTGCTGGACGTCGAAGACCTGCACGTCGACTACCCCGGGCACGCCGGCCGGACCGTTCCGGCCGTGCGCGGGGTCACCTTCCGGCTGCGCCGCGGCGAGGTCCTCGGCCTGGTCGGGGAGTCGGGCAGCGGCAAGAGCAGCGTGTGCGCGGCGCTGACCCGGACCCTCCCGGACGGCGCGCGGCTGCGCGCCGCCGGCCTGGCGTTCGACGGCACCGGGCTCATCGGCCTGCCGGACGAGGCCATGCGCGGGCTGCGCGCGACCCGCATCGGGCTCGTTCCGCAGCGGCCGATGACGTCCCTCAGCCCGGCGACCCCGGTGCTGCGGCAGCTGCGGTGGTACGGCGGCGGGGAGGACCTCGTCCCGCTGCTGGAGCAGGTCGGGCTGCGCGCCGTCCTGGACCGGCCCCGCGACTACCCGCACCGCTTCTCCGGCGGCCAGCTGCAGCGGCTGCTGATCGTGCTGGCCGCGCTGGCGCGCCGCCCCGACCTGCTGATCGCCGACGAGCCCACCACGACGCTGGACGCCACCGTGCAGGCCCAGGTGCTGCGGCTGCTGCTGGACCTGCGGGACCGGCTCGGCCTGGGCATCCTCTACGTCACGCACGACCTCGCCGTGGTGGCGCAGGTCTGCGACCGGGTCGCGGTGATGTACGGCGGGCGGCTCGTCGAGACGGGACCGGTCCGGCAGATCTTCGCCGCGCCCCGGCACCCCTACACCAAGGCGCTGCTGGCCGCGCTGCCCGGCCGGACCCGGCCCGGCGACCGGCTCGGCGCCATCCCGGGCAGCGCCGTCGACGCCGCCCGCCACCCCGGATGCCCGTTCGCGGCGCGCTGCCCGGTGGTACTGGAGCGCTGCCGCGAGGAGGCGCCCCGCCCGGTCGTCACCTCCGAGGCCACCATCAGCTGCCACCACGCCGAGGAGCCCACATGACCCCACCCCCGACCAGCGCGTCCCCGAACACCCCACCCCCGAACACCCCACCCCAAAACACGCTGGCCCAGAACACGCCGCCCCCGAACACGTCGGCCCCGAACACGTCGGCCCCGAACACGTCGGCCCCGAACACCCCGCCCCCGAACACGCCGGCCCAGAACAGCCCGCCCTGGAACGGCGTGCCGCTGATCGAGCTGGACCATGTCACCCGCAGGTTCACTCTTGGGAAGGCGCTCGGTCCGCGCGGGCGCCGGGTCGTCCACGCCGTGGAGGACGTGTCGCTGTCGCTGGGGCCCGGAGAGACCCTCGCGATCGTCGGCGAGTCCGGCTGCGGCAAGTCGACCGTCGCGCGGCTGGCGGTGGGGCTGCTGCGGCCGACGCTGGGGCAGGTGCGCGTCGGCGGCGTTCCGGCCGGCGCCCGGCTGCCGCGCGAGGTGCGCCGCACCGTGCAGTTCGTCTCGCAGAACCCGTGGTCGGCGCTGAACCGGCGCAAGAGCATCGGCCACGCGATCGGGCAGCCGCTCGCCGTGCACGGGCTGTGCGCGTCGGCCGCCGAGCGCGCCGCGCGGGTCCGCGAACTGCTGGAGCAGGTGGGGCTGCCGCCCGAGTACGCGGGCCGCAGGCCCGGCGGGGTGAGCGGCGGCGAGCTGCAGCGGGTCACCGTCGCCCGTGCGCTGGCCGCCTCCCCGCGCGCGATCGTCCTGGACGAGCCGACCGCCAGCCTCGATGTCGGCGTGAAGGCGACGCTGGTCAACCTGCTGCTGGATCTCCGCGAGTCGCTCGGGCTCGGCTACGTGCTGATCACCCACGAGCTGGACATCGCCCGGCATCTGGCCACCCACATCGCGGTCATGTACCTGGGACGCGTGGTGGAGGCCGGCCCGGCACCGGAGGTCTTCGCCTCGCCCCGCCACCCCTACACGCGCACGCTGCTGGCCGCGATCCCCGAGCCCGACCCGTCCCGGCGCGACCTGCCGGTGCTGACCGGGGAGGTGCCCTCGGCGGTGAACCCTCCGCCGGGCTGCGCGTTCCACCCGCGCTGCCCGTACGCGGTCGGCGTCTGCGCACGGCAGAGGCCGGAGCTGGTCGCGATCGGGGCGCGGCACAGCGCGTGCCTGCGCGATGCCGAGGTGCTGGACATCGCGGCCGCCGAAGACCGGTGACGGCGACGCCGGCGGCCGGGGGCGGGACGGTGCGCCCGTCCAGCCCCCGGCCGCGCCGCGGGCTAGCAACCGGCGGGGGAGGACCGGCCGCGCCTGACCAGGAAGAGCACCACGCCCGCCACCACCACGACCACGATGGCCCCGCCGGCCAGCAGCATGCCGCTGCCGCCGTCGTCGTCGCCGGTCGCGCCGTCCTCCGCCGCGGCCGCCTTCGCGGACGGGGCGGCGGCCGGCGCGCTTCCGCCGCCGGTGAAGGTGACCGGCGCGGTGACGTAGTTGCGAGTCGATCTCGGATCGGCCGGGTCGTTCGTCATCAGGGCGCACGACGTCTTGGCGCAGTCGGTGTCACCGAAGGACGCGACCGCCTTGAGCTTGGTGTTCAGCGATCCGTCCGCACCGGTGGTCGCCTTGGCGTAGTGGCCGGTGTCGCAGGCGCTGCCGAGCGGCTTGCCGGTGTCGCAGAGGGCCACGAACAGCAGCTTCCCCGGTTCGAAGCCCGTGCCCCGCACCGTGATCTCGGTCCCGGGCGTGAGGTCCCCGGACGGGGTGAGGGTGATCTCCGGCTTGGCGTCGGCGGCCGCGGCCGCGGCGGTGAGCGGGCTCGCGGCCAGCAGGGCGACGGCGAGCACGGGCACGGCCGACAGCGGCCTGGCCCAGCGCGGACGGGGGTGGGGTGCGGGCATCTGGGGCCTCCCTTGGGACGTGCTCGCAAGCTCCCGAAAGAGCCTCGGCAGTGACTTGCGAAACACTGTTTCACGACATAGTGTCGTAAAACAAGAGCAGTGGAGAGCCGAAGGGACCCCCATGAACGCCGAGGCCGCGACCCTGACCCCGCCGGTGGAGCACCACCGCGGGCACCGCGATGTGACCGGCGGCTGGCTCCGTCCCGCGGTGTTCGGCGCGATGGACGGGCTGGTGTCCAACTTCGCCCTGCTCAGCGGCGTGGTCGGCGGCGGCGCGTCGTCCTCGGCGGTGGTCGTCACCGGGCTCGCCGGGCTCGCCGCCGGGGCCTGCTCCATGGCGGCCGGCGAGTACACCTCCGTGGCGTCGCAGGCGGAACTGATGCGGGCCGAGATCGAGGTGGAGCGCACCGAGCTGGCCCGCGACCCCGAAGGCGAGCTGGCGGAGCTGACCGCCCTCTACCGGGCCCGCGGACTGGACGAGAAGACCGCCGGCGCGGTGGCCCGGCAGCTCTCCGAGCAGCCCGAACTGGCCTGGCGCGTACACGTCCGGGAGGAGCTCGGCGTGGACCCCGACGACCTGCCCTCGCCGTACGTGGCCGCGGGCTCGTCCTTCACCGCCTTCGCGCTCGGCGCGATCATCCCGGTGCTGCCGTTCATGCTCGGCGCCGACGGCCTGCTCATCGCCTCGATCGTGAGCACGCTCGGGCTCCTCGGCGCGGGCGCCGCCGTGGCGCGGCTGACCGCGCGGCCCTGGTGGCGCGGCGGCCTGCGGCAACTGGTCCTCGGCGGTGCGGCCGCCGCCGCGACCTTCGGCATCGGCGGCCTGGTCGGCGCTGGCCTGTCCTGATCCGATCTAGCAAGGAGAACCCATGGGCATCCGCGAGGACATGCCGCTGCTGGCACGGCACGAGGGCGACTGGGAGGGCACCTACACCTATGTGGACCGGTCGGGGAAGGTCACCGACGAGCACCGGTCCCTGCTGTCGTGCCGCCTCCCCGGCGACGGCACCTGGGACTACTACCAGGTCAACAAGTACACCTGGGCGGACGGGCGGACCGAGGAGCACCGGTTCCCGGGCACCTACCTGGGCGGGGGCCGCTGCGCGTTCGACACCGAGCGGATCAAGGGCGAGTTCTGGGCCGTCGACGACACCACGATCTACCTGTCGTGGGTCTACAAGGAGCGCGGCGCCGACATGCGGCTGTTCGAGCTGATCGTGCTCAGCGACGACGGCGCGAACCGCAGTCGCACCTGGCAGTGGGTCAGCGGCGGCCGCTGCGTCCAGCGCACGTTGATCAACGAGACCCGGCTGCCGTGAACGTCCCCGGCACAGTAGTCCCCGGCGCAGTGAAGGAGTGATGAGATGCGAGCCCATGTCGAGCTGATCCAGGAGGACGACTACGTCTGGCACGGCGCGGAACTGGTGGGAGGTGAGGGCCGGGCGAGCGAACGGCGCCTGTCGGTGGACGAGGAGGACGGTTCGTCGTCGCTGCGCGTCGACTTCCACACTGACTGGGGACGCGGGCCGGGCATCCACCACGCCGACACCGAGTACCACGTCCTCGAAGGATCGCTGACCTACGGCGGCCGGACGATCGGCAAGGGCGGCTACGTGCATGCGCCGAAGGGGGTGCCGGCCGAGGCGATGACCTTCCGCGAGGGCACCCGGATCCTGCACTACCGCGAGTACGGCGACGCCGGTTTCGACCCGGTGGACGGCGCGGGCGCGCCGCGCTGGGCGGACGCCCGCGGCGAGGTGACGGTCCTCGACACCGAGGCGATGGCGTGGGACGCCGTCCCCAACGCCGGTCCCATGCCGGGCCTGTTCATCAAGTACCTCCACGTGGACCCGGTCAGCGGTTTCTACACGCGCCTCGTCCACTCGCAGGAGGGGTGGACCGACCATCGCCTCGCCCACCATCCGTGCTACGAGGAGGCGTACACGCTGCAGGGCAGCATGGAGTACAACTTCGGGACGCTCGACCCCGGCACGTACTTCTTCCGTCCCGCGCGCGTCAAGCACGGGCACTTCACCACCCCCGAGGGCGGCGTCACCTGGCTGATGCGCTCCGACGGCGAGCTGGTCAACTGGTACACGCAGAACGAGTGGCTCCGCTGGGGCGGCGAGGCGGTCAACTACGGTCCGGGCGGCGGCCGCATGCGGTGGTCGATGTCGAGCCACGACATCGGCCGCGGCGTCCCGCCGCGCGGCGACCGGGACCTGGCGGACCTGCGGGCCTCCGTGCTGTTCCAGCGCGAGCAGGGCAAGGACGACGTCGACTATGTGCCGAACGGGACGGGCGCCGACAAGAGCCTGATCGCCATCGCCAAGGCCATCGACATCGCCGAGCTGCGGGGCGGGCACGGCCCCGGCGGCGCCCACGACCACGACTCGGACCACGACCACGACTCCGATCACGACCATGAGCACGAGCCGGTCACCGCGGACTGGGGCGCCGAGCTGGGCGACCTGGAGCACCCCGACGAGCGGACCGACGAGCAGCGCCACAACTGGGGCGCCGGCCGGGCCTGGAAGGAGGGGCAGCCGATCCCCGCACCCATCATCTCCACCCTGCCGGTGCGCAGCCGGTCGACCGGCCGCTGGGCGGGGGACGGCATGTGACCGCCGGGCAGGGTCCCGGACCGCCCGGGGCCCTGCCGGTCAGGCGTTGTGGCCCATGCCGGCCGACAGCCTGCCGGTCACCTCGAGCAGGGCCTCGGCGCACCGCTTGGCCTCGCCGCGGAACCGCTCGGCCGGGCCGCAGACGCTGATCACGCCGGCCGGCCTGCCGTGGTGGTCGAGGACGGGGGCGGCGACCGACGCCGATCCGGGCTGCCGTTCGGAGACCGACTGGGCGTAGCCGCGTCTGCGGATCGTCCGCAGCTCCTTGCGGAGGGCGTCCTCGTCGACGATGGTGCGCTCGGTCAGGCGGGTGAGCGGCGTGTCCGCGAAGTAGGCGTCGATCTCCTCCTCGTCCAGGAAAGCGAGGAACGCCTTGGACGAACCCCCGGCGTGCAGCGGATACGGGATCCCGAGACCGACCGACATGATGACCTCCCGGCTCGGCGTCACCTGGTCCACGTACACGCGCGTGTTGCCGGTGCGGATCGACAGCGTCGCGGTCTCCGACAGGGAGCGGGACAGGCTCGTGAGCTCCGGCGCCGCGATCCGGCGGATGTTGATGCGGTCGAGATAGGCCAGCCCGAGCCGCATCGTGGTGAGGCCCAGCGAGTAGCGGCGCGTCTCCTGGTCCAGGTCGATCAGGCCGCGCAGCCGCAGGGACGCGAGGATGCGGTGCACCGCGGCCTTGGAGAGGCCGAGCCGCTCGGCGATCTCGGTCACGCCGAGGGTGACCGAACCGGGCTCGGCGAACAGGACGAGCACGTCCGCGGCGCGTTCCACGGTCGCGACCGTCTTGCTCGACGACTCGCCGCCGCGGCGGCGGATCGGCTTGGATGTGTCCATGGGCATGGGAGTCCCTACTTGCTGGGCGCCCGTGTCCGGCCGGCACAGGCGGATGGGCGGCGTTCTGGCGCTGAGAGGATTCCATCACGCCCCGTAGAGCACTCGGTGACCGGTCAGCGTTCGTCGCCGGGGACGGCCGCGATGGTGCCGGGCGCCGTCCCCACCCGGGCCCCGGACCGAGCGTCGGTCATGGACGGCACCACCTTCGCTCAGTTGTTTCGCTAGCGGAAACGCTAGCGTGCGGCAATCCGGATCGTATCAGCACGCCGGACTCGTCAAGATGGCGCTGATCACCGCAGTAGTTGAGGCTGCCTCTGGGCAATAACCCTGATTGCGGCGGGTGTGGCGACCACGTCGACCTGACGTGTGTTCCGCTAGGCGAAACAGATGGGCGCCGACGACCTGGTCGGCCGCTGCCTGTGCCGTGGCCGGTGAACCCTAAAATCGTGGCGTGACCGACCAGACGACCGCCGCTCCGCCCTCCGGGGGCACCGAGGTCGCGGGGCGTGTCGCGGACGTGCTGCTGCTGTTCGCGGGCGGGCCGGAGCATCTGGGTGTGACCGCGATCAGTCGTGAGTTGGGGATCTCCAAGGCGGTGGTGTATCGGATTCTGCAGTCGCTGGTGTCGCGGGAGATGCTGGAGGCGGGCACGTCGGGGTACCGGCTCGGCCCGGCGGCAGTGGCGCTGGGGGTGAGTGCGCTGCGGCGGTTCAATGTCCGCAGTGCCGCCGCGCCGGTGCTGCGGCGGTTGCGGGACGAGACGGGGGAGACGACGACGCTCTCCGGCCTCGCCGGTGACGAGCGGGTCTACCTCGACCAGTTCGAGAGCCCCCGCGAGGTGAAGATGACGGTCGAGGTCGGGCGGCGGTTCCCGCTGCATGCGGGCTCGTCCGGGCGGGTGATCCTGGCGTTCCTGCCCGAGTCGCGGCGTGAGGCGCTACTGGCGCGGCCGCTGGCGGCGCTGACCGATCGGACCGTCGTGGACGGGGCGGCGCTGCGCGACCGGCTCGCCGAGACGGCCCGCGAGGGTGTGGCGGTGTCGTTCGGTGAGCGGCAGGCCGACGCGGGCTCGGTCGCCGCGCCGCTGTTCGGCCCGGACGGCGAGGTGCACGGCTCGATCAGCGTCTGCGGCCCCGGCCACCGCTTCACCCCCGACGCGGTCGACCGCTACCGGCCCCTCGTCCGCGACGCCGCCGAAGAGATCTCCCAAAGCTGGGCCGCGCACTCCTGACCCCGCCCACTCCTGACCCCGCGCACTCCTGACCGGGTCAGGACGAGCGGATGAGGCCGCGGCGGGTGGCGGCGGCTACGGCGGCGGTGCGGGAGTCGACGTCGAGCTTGGCGTAGATGTGCACCAGGTGCGTCTTGATCGTGGTCTCGCTGAGGAACAGCCGCTTGCCGATCTGCCGGTTCGACAGTCCCTCGGCGACCAGTTCCAGTACCTGCAGTTCGCGCGCGGTCAGCGTCGCGACGGGGGAGCGCATCCGGCCGAGGAGGCGTGAGGCGACGCTGGGCGCGAGCGTGCTGTCGCCGGCGGCGGCCGCCCGGATCGCGGCGAACAGCTTCTCCGGAGGCGCGTCCTTGAGCAGGTAGCCGGTGGCGCCGGCCTCGATGGCGGCGAGGATGTCGGCATCGGTGTCGAACGTCGTCAGCACCAGGACCCGGGGTGCGCCGGAACCCGCCGCGGTGATCTGCCGGGTCGCCTCGCTCCCGTGCAGGCCCTCGCCGAGCTGCAGGTCCATCAGCACGACGTCGGGCCGCAGGCGCCGCGCCTCCGCCACCCCCTCCGCGCCGGTCGCGACCTCGCCCACCAGGGCGAAACCGGGCTGGTCGAGCAGCATGGCGCGGATGCCGGAGCGCACGACCGGATGATCGTCCACGAGCAGGATCCGGATCGGTTCGCTCATCGTCGCTCCTCACCCCCGGGCACCGGCAGGGTCGCCACCACGGCCGTCCCCTCCCGCGGTACGGACTCGATCGTCAGCGTCCCGCCCAGCGCGCGGGCCCGGTCGCGCATCGCCCGGAGCCCGTAGCCGGTACCGCCACCGTCCCGCGCATCCTTCCCCACTTCCCTCCCCGCTTCCTTCCCCGATCCGGCCGGTGGACGACCGATCGCCGCGGGATCGAAGCCGCGCCCGTCGTCGAAGACGTCCAGCATCACCATGTCGTCGAGATAGGTCAGCGTCACTCCGACGTTCTCGGCCGCGGAGTGCCTGGCGACGTTTCCGAGCGCCCCCTGGGCGATGCGCAGCAGCGCCACCTCGTAGGCGACCGGGAGTTCGGCGGGAGCGCCCGTCACGTCGAACCGGATCCGGGACGCGGAGCGGACGGCCGCCGACTCGGTGATCCGGCGCAGCGCGTCGGTGAGGGAGGACTGCTGCAGCACGGGCGGGGCCAGCCCCCGCACGAAGTTGCGGGCCTCCTCCAGGTTCTCCGCGGCGGCCTGCTCGGCCTCCGCCACCCGGGCCAGCGCCGCGTCCGTGCCGCCGCCGAGATCGCGGCGCGCGGCCCGCAGGAGCAGGATGATGCTGGACATCCCCTGGGCGAGGGTGTCGTGGATCTCCCGGGCGAGGCGCTCGCGCTCGGTGAGCCGTGCCGTCGCGGACTCGACCTCGACCAGTTTCTCGCGGGTGCGGACCAGGTCCTCGATGAGCAGGCGGCGCTCCTCGCTCTCCCGGTAGAGCGCCTGGTAGGCGAGGGCCATCAGGGTGGCGACGGACGCGCCGATGGTCGGGCCGAGCACCTCGGCCAGCCTGACCCCGCCGCCGTGCCAGGCCACGGCCCCGACCGCCGCGGCCGTCAGCAGGGCCACACCGGGCAGTGCCGCGGGCAGCGGCAGCAGATGCAGGTAGAGGAAGAACAGCGGGAAGGCCAGCCAGACGAAGTCGGGGGAGGACAGGGCCAGCCCCGCCCATGCGGCGGTGAGCAGTGCGAGCCAGAGACGGGCGAGGCCCAGCCGAGGACGTCGATCGCGCCCGGCCCAGAGCACCCCGCCGGCGTAGATCGCACCGAGGGCCAGGCCGCCGGCGGCCGTCCACGCCCGCCCGTCGTGCAGGGTGCGCACCAGGGCGACCGCGAGCAGCACCAGGAAGGTGCCGTGCACGGCCCAGCCGAGCAGGCGCATCGCCGGAGAGAACAGATCGGTCCGCATGTCCCCACTCACGGTAGGCGGCGGCCGGACGGGCCGGATCGATCGAAAGATGGATGTCCGGCGGTCCGGAAGAAGGCGATCCGCCGGTCCCGGCGCACGATGCGCCGCCACGGCGGGGCCGCGCACGCTGGAGATGTCCACTTCAGACGCAGAGGAAACGGGGGGCGTGCGGTGTTCGTGGCGCTACGGGACCTGCGGTTCGCCAAGGGGCGGTTCGCGCTCATGGGATCGGTCGTGCTGCTCATCACGCTGCTGGTGACGATGCTGTCGGGGCTGACGGCGGGGCTGGCGCGCGACAGCGCCTCGGCCGTCGAGAACCTGCCCGCCGACCGCATCGTGTTCGGCACGGGCGACGGGGAGACCTCCTTCTCCGAGAGCCGGATCGACCAGGCGACGATGAAGGGCTGGCAGGACGTCGCGGGGGTGACGGCCGAGCCGCTCGGCATCTCGATGAACCGGATCAGCTTCGGTCCGGCCGGGGACCGGGGCGCGCCGGTCGCGCTCTTCGGGGCCGCGCCCGACGGACGGGAGGCCACCGGGAACGCCCGTCACTCCCTGCCGTCCGGCCAGATCGTGCTGTCGGCCGAACTGTCCGAGAGCACCGGGCTGGCGGCGGGCGACGGCGTCCAGATCGCCGGGCAGCGGTTCGCGGTGGCGGGCACGGGCGAGGCGTCGTCCTACAGCCATACGCCGGTCGCCTGGATCGGGGTGGACGACTGGCGCGCCCTCAGCCCGGAGGGCGGCGACGCGCAGCGGCAGGCCGCCACCGTCCTGCTGCTGGACGTCACCGGGAAGCCGGACCTGGACGCGGCCGACCAGCGCCTCGGGACGACCACGATCGCCCAGGGCGACGCGAAGTCCGCGATCCCGTCGTTCTCCGCCGAGAACGGGTCGCTGCAGCTCATGCGCGGGTTCCTGTTCGCCATCTCGGCGCTGGTCATCGGCGCGTTCTTCACGGTCTGGACGATCCAGCGCCGGGGGGACGTGGCGGTCCTGAAGGCGCTCGGCGCGAGCACCGGCTACCTGCTGCGCGACGCGCTGGCCCAGGCCGTCCTGGTGCTGCTGGCCGGGGCCGGGCTCGGCGGCGCGATCGGCGCGCTGGCCGGGTTCGCGATCGGGGACGGCGTCCCCTTCGTCGTCTCGGCCGCCACCACCCTGTTCCCGGTGGCGGTGATGATCGCGCTCGGCGCGGTGGGCGCCGCGCTGGCCATCCGCAAGATCACCTTTGTCGACCCGCTGACCGCGCTTGGAGCCGCACGATGACCCTCGCTCTCGATGACGTCGTCCTGACCTACCCCGACGGGGAGCGCACGCTGACCGCGCTCGACAGGGTGAGCCTGAGCGTCGCGCCCGGCGAGTTCACCGCGGTGGTCGGCCCGTCCGGATCCGGCAAGTCGAGCCTGCTGGCCGTCGCCGCGACACTCGTCCAGCCCGCGTCCGGAACGGTGTCGGTCGCGGGCCGGGAGGTCGGCGGGCTGAGTCCCGCCGCCCGGTCCCGGCTGCGCCGCGACCATGTGGGCATCGTCTTCCAGCAGCCCAACCTGCTGGCGTCGCTGACGGCCCTCGACCAGCTGACGGTGATGGCGCACATGGCCGGACGGTCCGCGCGGCAGGCCACCGGCCGGGCCCGGGAACTGCTGGCCGCCGTGGGCCTCGCGGACCAGGAGCACAAGCGGCCGCACCAGCTCTCCGGCGGCGAACGCCAGCGCGTCAACATCGCCCGCGCGCTGATGAACGGCCCCGAGGTCCTGCTGGTGGACGAGCCCACCAGCGCCCTCGACCACCACCGCGGCGAGCGGATCGTGCGGCTGCTGGAGCGGCTGACCCGCGAACGGCGGCTGGCCACCGTCATGGTCACCCACGACCTGGCCCAGCTCACCGCCGCCGACCGCGTCTACTCCATGATCGACGGCCGGCTGGCCGAGACCGACCGCGCCGCGGCCGCCTAGCCGTTGCGGTCCGATCCTGTTATGTTCCGTATTTAGGAACGCTGTTTCAATTTGGGAAGGTCGCCGTGGAACATCCCGCGTACCGGGCACTCGCCCTGCAGACCTCGACGCGCTGCGTGAGCGGGCTGCCCGTCGCCGAGGCCCGCGCGGCCGTCACCGCCGCCATCGGGCGGATCGGCGGGCAGGTCCGCGCGTCCCGGGCCTGGATCGGAACCGACCTGCGCCTGGTCGTGCTCCCCGAGTACGTCCTCACCGGCTTCCCGCTCGGCGACCCCGTCCCGGCCTGGGCGGAACGGGCCGCGCTGGCGCCCGGCGGCCCCGAGTACGAGGCGCTCGGCGAGATCGCCCGGGACCAGGACGTCTACCTCGCCGGCAACGCCTACGAGACCGATCCGCACTTCCCGGGCATCTACTTCCAGGCGTCCTTCGTGATCGACCCCGCCGGCGAGGTCGTCCTGCGGTACCGGCGGCTCTACTCGATGTACTCGCCGACCCCCTACGACGTGTGGGACCGCTACCTCGACGCGTACGGGCCGGACGCGGTCCTGCCCGTCGCCCGCACCGGGATCGGGAACCTCGCGGCGATCTGCTCCGAGGAGATCCTCTACCCCGAACTGGCCCGTGCGCTCGCCCTGCGCGGCGCCGAGATCCTGTGCCATCCGACCTCCGAGGCGTCCAGCCCCGCGCTGCCGCCGAAGGCCGTGGCCAGGCGGGCCCGCGCGATCGAGAACCTCGCCTACGTCGTGTCCGCCAACAGCGGCGGGCTCACCGGCATCCCCATCCCGGCCGACTCCACCTCCGGCGGATCCGAGATCATCGACTTCGAGGGGCGCGCCCTCGCCCAGGCGGGGCCGGGCGAGAGCCTCGTCGCCGCCGCCGAACTCGACCTCGGCGCGCTGCGCCGCCACCGCGCCCGTCCGGGCATGGCCAACCTGCTCGCCAGGGCGAAGCCCGCACTGTGGGCGGCCGAATACGCCCGGCTCGGCGGCGAACGGCCCAACGAGCTGGGCGACGGCTCCGCGGCCCCCGACCGCGGCTGGTTCGCCGCACGCCAGCGCGACACCATCGAGCGCCTGCGGGACGCCGGGGTGATCGCATGACGGGCACGCCGTACCAGGTGCGCGATCCCCGGACCGGGGCGGTGGTCCGGCCCCTGCGCCCGCCCGCCGACCTCCGCGCGCACGCGGGCGCACTGCGCACCGCGCAAGGGCACTGGCAGGGCCTCCACCCGGACGAGCGCTCGCGCGCGCTGCTGCGCTGGCGCGACGCCATCGACGCCGCCCACGACGATCTGGTCGCCGCGCTGGTCGACGACACCGGACGGCTGATCGAGTCGGAGATGGAGGTCCGCAGCGTCCTTGCCATGCTGGACCGCTGGGCGGCACAGGCGCCCGGCCTGCTCACGCCGCCCGCGCCCCGCGCCGCGTCCGTCCCCGGCATGCGCATCGCCGGGGCGGCGACCCCGTATCCCCTCGTCGGCGTGATCAGCCCGTGGAACTTCCCGCTGCTCCTCGGGCTGATCGACGCGATCCCCGCGCTCGCCGCGGGCTGCGCCGTGCTCGTCAAACCCAGCGAGGTCACCCCGCGCTTCATCGCCCCGCTCGGCGAGACCCTGCGGGCGGTACCCGAACTCGACGCGGTCCTCGGCGTCATCGAGGGGGACGGCGACGTCGGCGCCGCGATGGTCGGACTGGTGGACGCCGTCGTGTTCACCGGCAGCGTCCCGACCGGCAGGGCCGTCGCCGCCTCGGCCGCCGCCGCGTTCATCCCCGCCTTCCTCGAACTCGGCGGCAAGGACCCCGCGATCGTGCTGGACGGCGCGGACCTCGACCGGGCCAGTTCCGCCATCCTGTGGGGCGGCACCGCCAACGCCGGCCAGTCCTGCCTGTCGATCGAACGCGTCTACGTGGAGGAACCCGTCCACGACGAGTTCGTCGGACGGCTGACGGCCAAGGCGAAGCGCCTCCGGCTCGCCCGTCCGCGGGTCACCGACGGCCAGATCGGGCCGATCATCGACGCCGACCAGGCGGCGGTCGTCCAGTGGCACCTCGCCGACGCGCTCGCCCGCGGCGCCACCGCACACTGCGGCGGCACGGTCGAGCGGATCGACGGCGGCTGGTGGTGCCGGCCCGCGGTGCTGACCGGCGTGACCCACGACATGGCGATCATGACCGAGGAGACCTTCGGGCCCGTCCTGCCCGTGATGCCGGCCAGGGACGCCGAGCACGCGATCGGCCTCGCCAACGACTCGGCCTACGGGCTGTCGGCCGCGGTGTTCGGCGCGACCACCGCCGACGCCCTCGCCGTCGCCGGCCGCCTCGAAGCCGGCGCGGTCAGCGTCAACGACGCGTCTCTCACCGCCTTCGTGCACGAGGGGGAGAAGAACTCCTTCAAGAATTCCGGCCTCGGCGCCTCACGGATGGGCCCCGCCTCCCTGCGGCGCTTCCTGCGCACGAGGGCCTACCTCATCAACGACTCGGAAGCCGCCGACCCCTGGTGGCACTGACCGGGCCTGCGCCGGTGCGCCGGCCCGCCCCTCCCGCGCGGACCCGCCGCGGGAGGGACGGGGGCGCCGGCTCAGCCCCGCCGCAGGCCGACGGGCACGGGCGGGTCGGTGACGATCCTGGTGTCCAGGAACTCCCACCAGTCGTCCTGCCTGACCCGCTCGCCCTCCCACTCGGCGTCGGCCTTCAAGGTGCCGAGCGCGGCGCGGTAGGCGCCCCAGGCGGCCTCGTCGTCGAAGGCCGCCCAGTTCTCGATGGTGTAGACGTCGCCGATCACGCTGTAGTACCAGCGGACCTCCCTGACCATGGGCAGATCGCCGTAGAACCAGCGCTCGCGGTCCTCCAGCCACGCCCAGAACGCCTTCTGGTTCCGGCGGGACCGCTCGCTCAGCTTCATGCGGTAGACGAGGTAGATCATTCGGCACCTTCCGTGGAGGTTGTTCCACTTTCAGGAACGCCGTTTCAGTTTAGCCCGCGAGTCTCGTTTTGGGGAGCCCGCGAGCCGCGCCTTGTCGGAATCGCGTGCGCCGCCGGGGACGGTGGTTCCGAGCAGAAGCTCCATGCGAGTCCTTCGAGGCGATGCCGCGGCCGGGCCGTCTCTCAGCCGGTGGTGTCGGGGCCGCCGCGCAGGATGATGCGGGTGGCGGCGAGGGTGGTGAGGGCGGTGAGCGCCAGGGCGGCGGCGACGGTCGCGGCCAGGATCCAGGGCGGCCCGCCCGGGACGGCGGAGTCCAGCACGCTGAGACCCGCGGGGACGAGGGTCAGGGCGGCGATCAGCAGGCCGAGGGTGATCCCGGCCGCGGCGACGAGGGTCGCCTCGACGGCCATCATCCGCAGGATCTGCCGGCGGGTGGCTCCGACCAGGCGCAGCAGCCCGAACTCGCGGCGGCGTTCGGCGGTCGCGAGCGCGTGGGTGTTGATCAGGGAGATGACCGCGTAGCCGACGACGACGGCGAGGACGAGCCAGGCCATGGTGGCCTGGGTGCGGTCCTGGTCCTGCTGGGCGGCGGCCAGGCCGTCGCTGTCGGTGAGCTGGAGGCCGGGCCGACCAAGGGAGGTCAGCGCCGTGGCCAGCGCGGACCGGTCGGTCCCGGGGGCGGCGCTGATGAGGATCTGCGGGACGAGCCCCGTGCCGGCATGCGGGGCAAGCAGCGCGGCCGGCACGAGGGCGGTCTCATAACCGCGCCGTGCGTCGATGGTGGCGACGAGCTTGAGGCGCGTGCGGCTGCCGTCGCCGAGCCGCATGGCGATGGTGTCGCCGAGCCGGTGTCCGGCGGCGTAGCGGGTGGGCAGCGCGACGGTGTCGCCCCGCAGCGCGGTCAGGGTGCCGGTGGCGGCGCGGTAGGCGGTCGTCCGGTCGGCTCCCTGCGGAGTGATGCCCTGGAGGGCGAGTGCGGTGGGCTGCGGCCCGGCCGATTCCTCCTCACCTCCGCCGCCCGACGGCGCGGGTGCCACGGCCGGTTCGATGAAGCCGCGGCTGGAGATCTGGGCGGTCGCGGCGGCGACGCCCGGGACCGCGCGGACGGTGTCGAGGGTGTCCAGGGGCAGGCCGCCGGCGGTTGAGGTGAGCACGAGGTCGGCGCGCTGGGCCTGCGCGAAGGCGCGGCGGTTGCCGTCGGACTGGGTGGTCTGCAGGTAGGTCAGGCTGAGGGCGAGCCCGGTGGCGAGCATGACCGGCATCACCGCGGTGGTGAGGCGGGCGGTGCGGGCGCGGGCGTTGGCGGTGGCCAGTTCGCCGGTCAGGCCGGACAGCGCGCGGACCGGCCGGGCCAGGACGGCGGCGATGGCGCGGGCCAGGACGGGGCCGAGCAGGCCGAACGCGATCGTCCAGACGAGCGCGGCGGGAGTGGCGACGCCGCCCGCGTCGGGACCGTCGGACCCGGCGGTGCCGACCGCCAGTGCGGCGCCGCCGCCCAGGCCCAGCACACCGAGGACGAGCCGGCCGGTGCTGAACCAGCGGCGCTGCAGCGCCGCCTCGGCGAGCGCCTCGGCCGGGCGGGTGCGCGCCGCCTGGTGCGCGGCCATGAACGCGGCGCTCAGCGCGGCGCCGAGGGCGAGGCCGGCGCCGGCGATCAGCGGGACGGCGCCGCTGCGGAACGCGACCAGGTCGGAGACCACGCCGCCGTGCACGAACACGTCCAGCAGCCCATGCCCGAACCAGGGGGCGAGGAGACAGGCGGGCGCGGTCGCGGCCACCGCCAGGATCATCGTCTCGGCCAGGATCATCCGGCGCAGCTGGCCGGGGGTGGCGCCGACCGCGCGCAGCAGCGCGGTCTGCCGCTGCCGCTGCCGGATCGACAGGCCCACGGTGCCGGCCACCACGAACACCATGGCCAGCGCCGCCAGGCTGCCGAACGCGGCGGCGAGCGGGATCAGGTCGTCGGTGCCCTCGACCAGCGTGGGGTCCTCGGCCCGTCCCCGGTCGTCCCCGGTCAGCACCGCCGTGCCGGACCCGGCGGCGTCCCCGAGCGCGGACTCCACGGCCCGCGCGACCTGGCCGAGGTCGGCGCCGGGCCCGAGCAGCACGCCGACCGAGTCGATCGTGCCGGGGTGTCCGGTCAGGCGGCGCGCGTCGGTGTCGGAGACGAAGACGTCACCGGTGCCGGCGGCCAGCCCGACGATCTGGAATCGTTCGGCGGCGCCGTGCACCAGCAACTCGACCTGGCCGCCGAGACGCGTCCCGGCCCGCTCGGCCAGCTCCTCGCCCAGCACGATCTGCCCGGGACCGGACGGCGCGGAGCCCCGCGCGAGCCGGTGCGGGGCGAGCCGTGCCGAGGCCCAGTTGTGCCCGGCGACCGTGCCGTGGGAGGCGACCGCGGCGGGGAAGGAGACGTCCGGCACCGCCGCGGCGACCCCCGGGACCGCGCCGATCTTCGCGGTCAGGGCGGCGTCCAGGCGGGCCCGCTCGGGGAAGATCAGCTCCTGGACGGTGCCGTGGTAGCGCTGGTCGCCGGTCACCACGATCGGGGCGGCGGCCAGCCGCTGCGGCGGCGCGGCGGAGCGGATGCCGGTCTCCAGCAGCCCGCCGCAGCCCACCACGATCAGCGCGCCCAGGAAGAGCGCGGCGAACGAGGCCAGGAAGCCGGCCTTGTGGAAGCGCAGCGTGCGCAGTGCGATCCCGGTCATCGGCCCGCTCCGTCCGCACCCAGGCGCGTCATCCGCGCGGCGACCCGCTCGACGGTCGGCCGGTCCAGCTCGCCGGCCAGGCGCCCGTCCGCCAGGAACAGCGCCCGGTCGGCGTGCGCGGCGGCGACCGGATCGTGGGTGACCATCACCACCGTCTGCCCCGTCTCCTCGACCGCCTCGCGCAGCAGGCCGAGGACCTCCCGGGCGGTACCGGTGTCCAGCGCGCCGGTCGGCTCGTCCCCGAACAGCACCGCGGGCCGGGCGATCAGCGCCCGCGCGATCGCGACCCGCTGCTGCTGGCCGCC